>CAYSEY010000035.1:652-7977 GCA_964430405.1 uncultured Candidatus Saccharibacteria bacterium | reverse complement strand
CCACGTGGGGCTGGGTACATTTATGCCAATACGCACTGACGATATTAGTAATCACAAAATGCATAGCGAATGGTTTAATGTTTCTTCATCGACTTCAAAACAAGTTGAATTGGCAAAACAGCGTGGTAAGAAAGTTGTGGCTGTCGGCACAACTGTAGCTCGGACTCTAGAGTATGCAAGCGATTATGCTTTGGCTGGTAAAAAAACCATGGGTGAGGCTGATATATTCATTTACCCTGGGTACGAGTTCAGGGTTGTGGATTGTTTACTAACAAACTTCCATGCACCAAAGAGTACTGTGCTGATGTTGGCAGCGGGTTTTGCCGGCTGGGGAAATTTGGAAGCAGCATATGAACATGCTTTGAATAAAGACTATCAATTCTTGAGCTATGGCGACAGTATGTTGATTATTTAGCTACCCTTAGTTTTTAGTTCTGATTTATTTTTATCAATTGCCGATTGGTCATCTGAAGAGTCCACAAAATTCTTTTTGTATATTTTTACGCTACTTATGAATAGCACCATAATTATCATTCCGTAAAACAGTCCTACAATTCCGAATGCAGCCAGCCCTGCTAGTACCGCAATTGTGGTTAGTGCGGGGTGGATTCGAACTTTTTTCGGCAAGGAGATCGGTCTGAAGATAAGATCGACTTGATTAATAATCACCAGCTGCACACCCATAATAATCGCGGCAGTCTGCCAATCTCCAGATAGGACATAAACAAGACTAACAATTGTTGAGAATATCCATGTACCCATGTAAGGAATGAAGCCGATTATAAAGGCCATTGAAGAAAACAACAGGGGCGCAGGTACACCTGTTAAGTAAAAAGTGATACCCATAATAAGTGCCGACGTTGCACTTACACAGGCCGAACCAACTACTGTGCCGGTCATTAGTAATTTGGTTTGTTGCAGGTATTCTCGAGTGATATCTTTACCCAATGGAGAAGCGTTAATGAAGGAACGGGCTAGTTTGCGTATTCGGGGAATCAGCACGATAAAGACCGATAGAAGAACGATTGTCTGGGCAAACAATTCGCCAATATTTTTGGCAAAACCAGTTAATAAACTTAGCAGCCATTTGGCTACTGCTTCACTCGACTGGTTAACGGCAGAACTAACGCTTGCAGTATCGATTTTAATCGGCAGTTGATTGATCGTGTTAGTAATAGAAGTTTGGGCTTCGCCACTATTGATGTCACCAAGCCAAATTGTCACTTGCTGAAGGAGCATACCGCCAATCACGATTGTAGGGATAAGAATAATTAATATCATCATTAAGACTACCAAAAACGTAAGGATCTTTTGAGGCCAGTGTGTTTTGCGTTCAAGCCATCTGTAGATGGGATGAAACAAAACTGCAAGCAGTGTGCCCATAAATATTGCGCCCAAATAAGGTTGGAAAATATAAAGCATCGCAATACCTAAAAACGCAAAAATTGCGTAAAAGAACCATTTGGCTTTTACGTCTTGTAGTAAATAGTTTACCTCTGCCTCTGAAAGATCATTTTTATTCCGCAGGGATTTAGGTATTAAACCAGTTAGGGTTGAGGTTATTTTGCTTGTTATTTTCATTGCCAGTATTTTACCAGATGAGACTGGCTAACAGAAGTATTTTGACTATACACTCCAAAGACATACAATAGGCATAGTTCCTTACTATCGACATAGGAGGTTGGTCAGATGGCCGTAAATACTAAGGCGGCTCACGGCCGCCTAGTTCTTAGCGATAAGATTCCTCGGTCTTCGGATGAGAGAATCAACAGGTTGAGCTCAATTCCTTTTGCTCTTCTACACCTACTGCCTTTTTTGGCGGTATTCACCGGAGTTAGTTGGACGGCGGTTGGCCTGGGAATAGTGTTGTACTGGGTCCGCATTTTCTTCATTACGGCTGGGTACCATCGTTATTTTGCACATCGTACCTATGCCTTGAATCGTTTCTGGCAGTTTGTGATGGCGTTTGGTGGTACAACTGCTGCTCAGAAGGGTCCATTGTGGTGGGCTGCCCATCATCGTGACCACCATCGTTACAGCGATACGCCAAAAGACATCCACTCGCCTCGCAAGGGGTTTTGGTGGAGTCATGTTGGTTGGATTCTCTGCAATCGCTACAAAGCAACGAAGTTCGATCGGATCCGGGATTTTGCCAAATTCCCGGAACTGCGTTTCCTGGATCGCAACAATTGGATCGGGCCCTGGATAACTGGCATTGCCTGCTTCGTGATTGCTGGTTGGTCGGGGGTTTTGATCGGCTTTTTTGGATCTACAGTATTGCTTTGGCACTCCACCTTTATGGTTAACTCCCTAGCGCATGTTTGGGGAGGGCGTCGCTACGACACCAGCGACACTAGTCGGAACAATCTCTTCATCGCAATTTTTACGATGGGGGAAGGCTGGCACAATAACCATCATCACTTCCCAAAGACTGCTCAGCAGGGCTTCTTTTGGTGGGAGTGGGACCCAAGCTTCTACTTGCTTGTAGTGGGAGAGAAGCTTGGAATTGTTAGTGATTTGCGGAGAGTGCCAAAGGTTAAGCGCGAAGCGCTTTCGTAATGTGAGGCCCCGGGATTTCCCGGGGCCTCTTGAAGTATATTTTGGAATCTAACCACACTACTCATGGTAGTAAGTTTCTTGTCTGTAGTCATGCTAGGCCTGTTCGGTTATTCGATTATATGGTATAATAATACCCATGGAACGTAGTATAGATAGACCGCTCCAGCTTGTGCTGGTGCGGCATGCTGAGTCTGTTCGCAACCAGGTTAAAAAGGATGCGAGCTTTTTTGCAGATGAAACTGCACGCAACAAAGTACGTGGCATCGCGGACGAGGAAGTACCATTGACTGAAGGTGGTAAGGCGCAAGCACGAATAACAGGGCATGTTTTAAAGCAAAGCTTTGGCATGTTTGATTATGTTTATCATTCTGGCTACAAGCGTACTATTGAGACTGTAGATGAAATTTTAAAAAGTTATACAGATGCCGAACGAGAGCGCATGCATGTGCGGATGAGCTCTTTTATTAGGGAGCGCGATTCGGGTTACGCATATGATATGACCGAAGAAGAAGCTAAGAAGCAATTTCCTTGGATGGAAGAGTATTGGAAGACTTTTGGTGGGTTCTTTGCGGTACCACCTGGCGGCGAAAGCTATGCACAAGTTGCCCAAAGGATTTATCTATTTTTGGATACCATATTTAGAGATCGTAAGGGTCAAAGGGTTCTGGTAGTTTCGCACGCGGGTGCAATTAGTGCTTTTAGGTTCTTGTTAGAACAGTGGAGTTATGAACGGGCCGTTTCGGCGACTACCGAACAAAAACCCCTAAATTGTGGAGTTACAGTATATGAATACGACAAATCTATTAATCGGTTAATGCTAAAAAGTTACAACACTATTTATTATTAAGCCTGGGGTCTTTCTTATGCTTCTTTTTAAGAGCCCTGGCCTTAACTTTTTCATAGTAGTCTTTAGCTCTCTGTAGGAGTTCGTGTGCCCAAGCATATTCGGTGGCTAGAATACCAAGTCCGAGAATAATAAAAACCCAGCCAGGACCAGGGGTAATTAGCATGACTACACCGGCAACCAAGACAACCCACCCAGCAATAGTGATAAGGATTTTTTTTGAGTGTCGTTTTACTTTCTGCATCGATTCTTATTATAACTTGAAACCCCGTCCCAGCATAAGCCGGGACGGGGTGATTGTGTGGCCAGGTCTTACCTAGCCGCCAGCGGGATGTACGAGTCGAGAGACTCCAACATCTGTGGCGAGAACGCCGTGGATGTTGTGGAGGTTTTCGACGCGATCGATGATCTGATCTGCCATACCCTGGGTTTCGACCTGGGTGAGGGCTGTCAGTGCGGAGTCCAGTAGCTGAACGTTCACTCCGTCATAGAACAGGTCGATCAGCCGGCAGATATCACCGGGATTGACCTGGTCCGATTCCATCAGCATCTCGGCCTTGAACAGAAACTTCCTGCACAGCTGGCCCCTGACTCGCGCGATGGCGATGTCGGCTCTGGCGATCGCCAGCTCTGTTTTCTCTTCATCTCTCCGGAGATTCTTCAGCGCCCCCTTGGTGCTGATATCCCCGATGAATGGCAAATTCACTGCCAATTTTCCTCCCAATATCCGGATGACGGACTTAGGATAATATCAGATTACACCAGATAAGTCAATGATAACTTAGATACGGAATATCACTCCGACTGCTATACCGATGGCGGTGGCAACTCCACCCACTACCAGTACTGTCATTCCGGAACGCACTAGTCCTCGTTTAGTGATGCGACCCTTGATTACTCCGAGTATGAACAAACCAACAAGTGCTGCAGCTACTGATATGTAGACCGATTGTGGTAATGGAAATAGAATTATTGGAATAATTGGTATAAGTCCAGATAGGAAGTAGGCTACAAACATAATTGCACCGCTCTTTATTGGGTTTGCCTTATCATTCCCTTTTTCAAGATCAACTTCAGTTTCTTCTGATATAAATTCGCCAGCTGCCATTGAGACTGCCTCTACGGCAATCGCAATGAGACCAGCGATAATAACAAATTTTTTGTCACTAGACGCTACCGCTACACCAGCAATTAGCCCAGTTGTTGAAACTAGACTATCTTCGATGCCAAATACTGCACTCTTGACATAGTCTTTTGATAATTTGTGACGCCTAATCTTGTGCATAGAATTAGTATAAATCAATAACTAATCCAAACCAACTTGCCATAACTAATCAGATAGCCGATACTAAAAGGTATGAAATTTAGCCAACTTTTTACTAAAACTACCAAAACAATTTCCGAGCAAACAGAATCGGTGAATGCTCAACTGCTCACTAAGGGGGGATTTATATACCAGGAATTAGCAGGGGCTTACGCCTTCTTGCCATTGGGTTGGCGAGTAATCCGTAAAATTGAAGACATCGTAAGAGAAGAAATGGATAAGATTGCAGTTGAGCTTCATCTTACTTCACTTTCACCAAGAGAGCGTTGGCATGCGACTAATAGGCACGATAGCGTCGATGTATTAATGAGCACCAAAGCTGCAAACGATGTAGCATTGCAAAAGAGTACAGCAGAGTACATTCTAAACCCCACACATGAAGACATTATTACTCCTATTGCCAAGCAGTATGCCAGTAGCTATAAAGACCTGCCATTCGCAACTTATCAGATACAGACAAAGTTTCGTAATGAAGCTAGAGCAAAATCAGGGTTACTTAGGGGGCGCGAGTTTATTATGAAAGATCTGTATAGCTTCCATATAGATGAGGCTGGCTTAAAGGAATTTTATGAAGTAGCTAAGGAACGGTATTTGGCTATATACGAACAGCTTGGATTGGCCGAGAGTACTTTTGTAACTGTAGCCTCGGGCGGTGACTTCACCAACGATTACTCACATGAATTTCAGACAATCTTAGATAGTGGCGAAGACACTATATTCTTGGATCGCAAAAATAACATTGCATACAATAAAGAAGTTACAACCCCAGAAGATGCTAAGAAGCTTGGAGTTGATTTCTCTAAACTAGAACAAGTTAAGGCATCGGAGGTTGGTAATATCTTTCCACTAGGAACCAAGTATTCTGAGTTATTAGATTATTATGTTACTAATCAAGAAAACCAGAGAAGCTTAGTCTGGATGGGTAGCTATGGAATTGGTATTAGTCGCTTAGTGGGTGTTATTGCCGAAAAGTTTGCCGATGAAAAAGGCCTGGTCTGGCCAGAATCTATCGCACCATTCACCTACCATATTGTTGCTTTACCTGATGAGTCAAACCAAAAAGTTGCACAACAGGTGTATCGGTCGTTAGGAGAGGATAGTTGTTTGTACGACGATCGAGTTGATGCAAGTACTGGTGAGAGGTTTGCAGATGCTGAGTTAATTGGTTGTCCTGTCCAAATCGTAGTTAGTAAAAAAACCCTAGAGCAAGATTCTGTTGAAGTAATTAGTCGAAGTAATAGGTTTGATAAATACCTTTGTAAGATAGATGAAATCAAAACCATCAGCCAAAAGCTCGATTGAGGTTGGAGCAAAATACCAGCACTATAAAGGCGATAAGTATTTAGTGCTCATGTTAGCTAAGCATAGCGAAACGCTAGAGGACATGGTGGTATACGCAAGTTTGTATGATAATCCAGAAAGTCAGGTATGGGTTAGGCCTGCAAAGATGTTTTTAGAGTTTATAGAATTTAATAACGAGAGCGTGTCCAGATTTACTAAACTTGATAAATAAGCATAAGAGTTTCATAATTGGAATTGAATTTTATTAACAAGGAGAAATTATGCTAGATTTATTAACTAACAACTTACTTGGTATACTCATTGCCACTGCTGCCGCAATGGTAATTGGGAGTATTTGGTATGCCAAACCAGTATTCGGCCAGGATTGGCAGAAGCTAGTGGGCTTAAAAGATAAAGATATGAAGCAGGGAATGGCCAAATCTATGGCAGTAATGCTACTGATGGCATTGGTGTCGGCGGTAGTCTTGCAACGCTTCATTGTAATAGCGAATCCACAGAATTATGTTGAAGCCGTTAAGCTTGGTGCCTGGATATGGCTAGGATTTGTTGCAACTTATGCTATTGGTAATGGTGCTTTTGAAAAGCGTCCAACCAAGCTGGTTGTAATAAATATAGTCAATCAGCTAATCACGTTACTAGTTATGTCTGTAATATTATTTGCAACATACAACGCTTAGTGGTTAAAACTTAACAATTACAGGTTCGGGATCTAGATGAATCCCGAATTTGTTTTTAACCTCAGTCTGAATTGTATTTATTAGTACTTGTAGGTCTTTTTGGCTGGCACCACCCTTGTTCTCTAGAACAAGGGCATGACTAGGATCGATTTTAACCTTTTCTAGTTCAGTGCCTTTAAGGCCTAGTTCATCAATAAGCCACCCAGCTGCGATTTTGTACTTGTTATTCCCAAGTGGAAATATTTTTGTATCTTCTGGAAAGAGTTTAACGTCGGGATAAAGTTCTCGAATCTTTCCAGCTATCACCGAATCTACCACAGGGTTCTTGAAAAACGAACCGGAATTAGGGGTGACCGAAGGATCGACGAATTTGTTTTTGCGGATTTCTAATATTGCTCTACGAATTTGTGCTAAGGATGGTCGGATGATATTGTGTGCTTCAAAATAGTTTATGACATCATTATATTTTGGGACTTGTGGTGGTGCTTTTGAAAGTTTGAATGAAACTGCGGTGATAATATATCTGCCTTTCTGATCTGATTTAAAGATACTATCTCTGTAGCGGAATCTGCACTTGGAGTTACTTATTAGTTTAATATCGTTCTCTTGGATATCATAG
>CAYSEY010000035.1:0-642 GCA_964430405.1 uncultured Candidatus Saccharibacteria bacterium | reverse complement strand
CGGACCCAGCTTTGACCATACTGAATTCGTCAGTTTCATAGATTATATCAATGCCTTTTATGTTGATTTTAAGGACTAAGCCATTGTACGTGCCGTCATCGAAAATGGTATTACTACCGCCACTTAAAACTATGTGTGGTAGGTTGTTTGCTTTGAGCCAACTGAATATTTCAGGAAGCTGATTTACGCTGGTTGCTTCGCAAAAAAACTTAGCTACCCCGCCTATCTTAAAAGTAGTGAAATCTGCTAGGTTAACGTTTTCTTGGAGTTTAAAGTTCATGTTTATTATTCTACACTAGATGTATGTTTGCAGATAAGGTTAAAGAAATTGTACGCCAGATACCAACAGGCCACACCATGAGTTATGGCGAGGTTGCAGCTTATGCTGGTAGCCCCGGGGCTGCGAGGGCAGTTGGAAGTATTATGAAAAGCAATTACGACCCAACCATTCCCTGTCATAGGGTTGTTCGCTCTGATGGTAAGGTTGGTGAGTACAATAGGGGCGGGACAAGTAAAAAATTAGAACTATTAATAAAAGAAGGAGCGATATGAAAGATTTAGCCAGCCGAACATGTTTTGCCTGCGAGGGTGGAACAACGCCAATGCCTCGTAGTGATGTTGTCAGCTACATTAGAAAAGTCC
>CAYSEY010000034.1:3799-8095 GCA_964430405.1 uncultured Candidatus Saccharibacteria bacterium | reverse complement strand
CACTCACAACGCCATCGACCAAAGGTCGTGTTGCAACTATATTGGCAGGAGTTTTGCCTACCATGCGCTTAGCTTCATCGCCTATCGCCAGTATTTGCTTATTCTTGGTGTTTATCGCAACAACAGATGGTTCATTGACTAGTATGCCTTTACCGCGGACATATACCAAGGTGTTGGCGGTACCAAGATCTATCCCAATATCGTGGCTAAATTTACCTAGAATTGCATCAATCATAACTAATAGTTTAACAACTCCAACCTGAACTGACCAGGGTTACAAGCGGCTAATATCAGAAATGGTTACTATAATTACTAAAAGTATCAAAACAATAAATCCAGCCCAGTGTACCAGAGCCTCACGTTGTGGTGAAATTTTAACACCCAATCTTGTTAAAGTCATAACAAACAGACGTCCTCCATCAAGCGCCGGTATAGGCAGAGCATTAATCACGGCCAAGCTTAGCGATATCGAAGCCACAAAAGCGAGCGCATAGCGCCACCCAAACTGCATTACACCCCCAAATAGCCCAACTATACCGACTGGGCCCGCTACGTTCTCACTAACTCGTGCGCGAGTAAATAAGCCAACTATGAACTCTCCGAAAGCAGCGATAGTTGCCACCACCATCTGAAACAGTACAACCACACCAGCTACCAATGCCGAGAGCGGATTATATCGCGCGACTTCCATGGGCTGGGCTGCCAAACCTAAGAATCCAGTCTTGTCATCACTACCAAGTGTAGTCTGTACGGTTTTGTCCTGTCCGTCTTTACGGACGACCAGACTAACCTGTTGACCAGCCAACTTGCGAGTTTCGGCCTGAAGTTGCTCAGTTGTGGTTAGGTTTTGATTGTTTATAGCAATAATTTCGCTTCCTACCTTTATATCAGCCTTTTCGGCAGCTGAGCCCTTATTAACGGCTAGTACTAGCAGATTAGAAGTTTCAATCCTACTGGGCTTGATCGGCCCGAATTTCACAAAACCACTAGGCAAAATTGCTGGTAACCCTGCAATCAACAAAACAACAATCAGAACATAAGCAATTAACAAGTTCATCGTAACACCGGCCATTACGATTTTAACCTTTGACCAATACCCTTTATTTGAGAAGCTGTCTTTACCTTTAGCTTCCCCATCTTCACCCTTGAGACGAACAAATCCACCGATTGGTAGCCAGTTTATACTATACAAAGTACCTTTAACTTTGCGTCCAAAGGCTCTTGGCGGAAAACCGACACCAAACTCATCGACTTTTACTCCATTACGTCGAGCAACTATAAAGTGCCCCCATTCATGGGCAATTACTAGAATAGAAAAGATAATAATTACTAAAACAATGCTTAACACTAGCTACCAAATCTCCTTTGGCGCTGTTTATACTCTTCAAGTACTGTTATAAGATTATCCTTACTAAACGCTGGCCAATGTATCTCTACAAACTCTAGCTCAGCGTAGGCACTGTCCCATAGTAAAAAATTACTCAATCGCTGTTCGCCTGACGTGCGCACAATATAATCGACTGGAGGCAATTCTGGATGATACAAATGATCCCTGATAACTTGAGGTGAAATCGATTCGGCTGGAAGTTCGTTATTGATAATTCGCGCTACAGCATCAGCGATTTCCTGCTGTCCGCCATAATTAAAGCAAAGATTAATTGTACCTTTATGATTATCTGCAGTCCTGCGGGTCGACTCATCGATAGCCTCGACAATCTTCGTATCAAGCTTATCTTTAGTCCCAGAGACCACTACCCGCACGCCCTTTTGGATCAGTTCCTCCAAATCAGACGTAAAAATCTTTAATGCCAGGTCCATCAAATAGCTTACCTCAGTCCCTTCTCGCTTCCAGTTTTCGGTTGAAAATATGTAAGCAGAGACAACTTCTATGCCCATGTCGAAACATTCTTGTGATATCTTTTTGAGGTTTTCGTAACCTTTTTTATGACCAACCAATTTAGGTAAGCCTTTTTGCGACGCCCAACGGCGGTTACCATCTAAGATAAAGCCGATATGCGTAGGTATGTCTTTGTTGGCCATCAAATTCGCAACTAGACCGCCATTAGGTCTTGTTCTTTTGCTCCAATTATTTCTTGGACCTGCTTATGATACTTTTCTATCAGGGAATCTAAATCTTTCTGTAATTTAACTACCTGGTCTTGGGTAAATTCTTTAGATTTTTCCTTGGCTTTTGCGCTATTCAAAGCCTCGTGACGTCCATTACGCATACTGACATTCGCTGCTTCAGCCTTTTCACGCACTACTTTAACCAACTGGTTTCGTGTCTCCTCCGAAAGAGGCGGGAGGTTGATTCGTACCACGCGCCCATCATTATTGGGAGTTAGGCCTAGGCTTTGATTCTCGCTTATAGCTTTCTCTATAAATCCAAGGTTAGATTGATCCCAAGGTTGTATCTGGATCGTCTTGGCATCCGGCGTAGTGATGGTTGCAACCGACTTCATCGGCATACTTTGGCCGTATACTTCGATTTTAATACCATCGACCATCCCAGCACTAGCACGACCCGATCGTAAGCCAGCCAGTTCAGTCTCGAGATGACTAAGACTGTCTTTGAACTTTTCTTCGGCTTGTTTAAGTAGTTGGTTTTCCATACTTTGAGCTTATTATAGCCTATGCTATTAGTCTGAGCTACCCACTTCGAGCCTTGAAAAACGGCGAACAACAATATTTTCACCAAGCTTGGCCACTAAAGCCTGACGTAGCTGCTCAATTGTTTGGTCTGGATCTTTAACGAATGGTTGGCTCATTAAGCATACTTCTTCGTACCATTTACTAAGCTTGCCTTCCACTATCTTATCGGCGTGTTCAGCAGGTTTGCCACTAGCTACAACTTCATCCTTAACTATAGTTTTTTCCTTATCAAGCTCCACCTTTGGTATCGCATCGATGTCCAAATAGGTTGGGTTAGTAGCAGCAATGTGCATCGCAACGTCGCGACAAAAATCTTTAAAATCATCAGTACGGGCCACAAAATCAGTTTCACAATTTACTTCTACCAGTACGCCAATCTTACCGCCATGTACATAGCTCTCAATAACACCTGCAGCTGCAGTGCGCTCAGCCTTTTTTGCGGCTTTTGCTAAGCCTTTTTTTCTAAGTACGGCAATTGCTTTATCAAAATCACCACCAGCCTCCTCAAGCGCTACCTTAGCGTCCATCATCCCCGCACCCGTAGATTCGCGTAGTTTTTTAATATCTTCAATGCTCACTTATTTTTCCTCCGGTTTACTTGCTTTGGCCGCTTCCTTTGCCGCTTCCTGGGCAGTCTTAGCTTGATAAATTTCTGATCCACGCTTAGCTGCTTCAGCAATTCGGCCAGTAATTAGGCTAATAGTCTTAACGGCGTCGTCATTGCCAGCAATCGGATAGGTAATTAGTTCTGGATTACTATTGGTATCGCAGATTGCAACCGTAGGAATACCTAGCTTGTTGGCTTCAGCAACAGCAATATCATCACGCAACACATCTACCATAAATACTACAGCCGGAACTACAGGCATCTCAGCGATTCCCTCGAAAACCTTTTCAAGCTGTTCTATCTCGCGTTCTTGCTCTGATCGTTCCTTTTTAGTTCCTGCTAGCTTACCTTCGGCAGCATCGTTTTGAAGCTTCTTAAGTCGTGTTACGCGTGTCTGGATGGTTTCAAGATTAGTAAGCATCCCACCTAACCATCTATTCGTAACGTAAGGCATTCCAGTGTCTTTTGCGGCCTTTTCAACAATTGCTCGCGCCTGACGTTTTGTACCCACAAATAAAATCTTTCCACCTGTCTTTGTTGTGGCTTCAACAAATTTCTCGGCAGCCAACAGCTGATCGTGAGTCTTTGTTAAATCAATAATATGCACACCACCGCGCGCGCCATATATGTATGGTTTCATCTTAGGGTTCCAACGATCTACTCGCTGTCCAAAGTGAGCTCCAGCTTCTAAAAGTTGCTTTAAAAGTGGGTCAACGGTTTTCTTGGCAGTCGACTTTTCAGTCTTTTCTGCAGGTTTTTTGGCTTCCGCCATAAATATTTTCTCCTTGTTACTTCTACCAATCATTCCCGAGCGGGAGGAGTTAGCGATTGGTATGTTGCATTAATTTATTTGACTCGTAGATAATACCAGATATTCAGCCTTTATTCAAGCAGAAACCCCCGCTCCGGCAAAGGCCAGAGCAGGGGTCTGAAGTTGTTATGAGTTGGATCGAATGAAGCTACGAAGCGGTCACGAGCAGAACTCGCAGGACTACTCCTTCGCTACCTCCAACCGTCTCCATCATGATCTCGTCGTC
>CAYSEY010000034.1:0-3699 GCA_964430405.1 uncultured Candidatus Saccharibacteria bacterium | reverse complement strand
CTCGCAGGACTACTCCTTCGCTACCTCCAACCGTCTCCATCATGATCTCGTCGTCGCCGACTTCGATCTTGAAATTGGTGAAGTCAAACTTGCGATAAATCGCAGGGAATGCTTCTTGGATCTGTTGAAGATCGGAGGCTGTCCGGACCGGCCATCGCCTCGACTCCATCCGATCTGTTAGGTCAGATCGATAACGAAAGCGCACTGCATCGATCCGATCACCTCGAACCAAGTCGATGGCCTGGAACAACTGCTCCCAGCTGTTGAGGATTTCGATCACCATAGCCACCTCCTTTGGTCTTGGGCTAGGGTTGAGGCAGATTTTACAAGACATAGACAATAATGTCAAGGGGCCTGGTAGTCGAAGCTACCAGGCCCCAAAGGACGGACTTACCAGGATTACCGTCCGGTACTCCACCCCGGGGCGAAACGGGGGCCTGGGAGTCCTTGGTCAATGCTCTAGTTTATTTAGGCGTTCGAGCATCGATACGTATTCATTCAGTGCCAAGTTACGGCTTGCCTGATCGGTTACCATGACCCGGATTAATGGTGCCATGGTGGCGTAGCACGCTAGGCGCATGCCAATTCCCCGATCCTCGCAGTATGTTTCGATCGCCAGAGCCAAATAACTCGGCAAGGCATCGACAACAATCTCGCACTCAGCATAGCTCACCACTAGCTCAACCAGGCGCTTGTGTCCTCGTTCAGGCCAAGCCCGAGCAACAAGCGCGCGCAACTCACCACGTTTGGGGAATTGGTAGGTCTCCATTGCATCTGCCTTGCTTTCCCTCCGCCCCGGAAGGTCCGCCTGCGAATTACTTCTTTTCAGGTGGCTTTCGGCTTACCTTGCGATAGACCAAATACACCATGACACTGACGCCTGGGTTGGCGTCAAAGCTACCCTCTACACAGAGCGGGCGACGCATTCGCTCGAAGGCAACAAGCGTGTCCCCTACGATTCCCTGTGCATCACCAATCTGCATAAGGCAGTCGGCCAAATCTACAGCATCGAGATCAATATCGAAGGGCCCGGCGCTTCCCCAATCGACAAAAGCGATTCGGATACCTGCGACTGTTCGTGCTCTCTGGGCAGGCGTTGCCAGGGCGATGATTTGGTCACAAAGCCTTCGCCAACTTGTTTCTTGAAAGGACATCAGCCACCTCCCTGGTGTTTAGACCGATTGTGGGTGATTGTATAGAATTATTACTATGAATGCAAAAAAGTGCCGCTAAGACAATGCCCTAATTACAGTATTTGTAAACTTCTCTTTCTCTAAAACAGGGAACTGATGTGTTCCTTCAACTTCGATAATCTTGGCGTTTGGCAACGCATCTGCCATCTGATCGATGTTGCGCTTAATTACTGCGCGGTCTTTGTCGGCGCGAATAATATATACCGGGCACTGCACTGTTTCTAACCCTTCTAGTATTTCCTGATTCTCTATAGAATGCTTAATACTTTGAGTATAGGCGTAGTGACTGAGGTGCTCGAGATCGTAGTTCTTAAACACTCCCTCTTTGCGTTTTTTATCGGCATAACGTGGCATTACTTTGTGCTTAACAAACTTTGAAGTTCGAACAGTTTTAAGGGTTTTGCGTTGGAGCTCATTTTTAATATCACCGGCAATGTCGGCGTAGCGCTTTTCGATAGTTGTAGCATCGGCTTTACTAAGGATAATTGGAATATTACTCAATACTAAGCTTCTAACCTTTTTAGGGTATCTCTTAGCAAATTCCAGTGCCACCAGTGCGCCAAGACTGTGGCCAACTAGATTCACCTTGCCCCATATATGTTCACTCCACATCGCCTGCCTGAGTGCATCGGCCTGCTGCCACTGGGCATAGCTAAATGGTGCTGGGCGTGGTGATTCACCAAAGCCCAGCAAATCAAAGCTATATACTTGGAACTTTTCAGCTAATAGCTTAGATGGTTCATTCCAATACCGTCCACTTGAGCCTAAGCCGTGCAATAACACTAACTTTTTACCAAAACCAAAGCGAAACTGCAGGTGCATGGCATGCTGCTCTTTGGGTAGTAAATCAAAAATATTGTATGGTGGACCAACATTCATATCTATATCTTACTACAAACTATTTTTTGTTAGGCCGAACCACAATCTAGAATTTTCTTCTAAACTCTGGTTCGGCCAGCCACCCCCAAAGGGGTGGCTGGTGTACCGAAGCGTGCGAGTTCAATCGAGTCGGCTCAAAGCCTCCTCGAGCACCTGGCCTCGCAACCATGTGCTGAGCTTAGCCCAGATCCGGCGGACCTGGGGGTGGAACTCATCCGTGTGGTGAGGTGGGATGCTCAGCCGCACCAGGCAGCTGACGACCCCCTCGGAGTCAGTGACGACCCCGAAGAACCCACGGACTTCCTCGTAAAGGAGGTAGTTGTCATCGATGGCACCTCCACCGGTGAGGTGGTAGCCGTCGATGACGTGGAGTGCGCAGCCACGCTGCCATCCCCAAGTTGAGCCCATGGTGTCGACAAAAGCGGCGATCTTGCGGTCGCTGTCCGAGTAGCCGCCGGAGGAGGCCACGGACTTTGACACCCAACTCAAACTCACATTGTCTCGATTGCGGCCGTAGACCGCTCCGAGACCAGCGCGGGCCCTCTTGTGCAGACCTGGCAACTCGAAGTCGCCGGCCGGGTCGATCTGGTTGAGATCGACCATAGGCAGCCAAGCCAACAGGCCCGGCAGCTCGTCGCCACTAATGGTGGCGAGCACCTCATCAACCGTCATTCGGCTGATGATGGCAGTTGCGTCCTCGATGTCAATGGTGGTATCGGTGGGCATTAGTGCCTCTTTCTGGAGTTTTCGTTTGGTTTCCCTCAAGGCACTCCATAAGCCTATGCGGGGTAGTAATGCAGGAAAGTATCCTGCGCTTCTAGCCCGCATAGGTGTTTCGCTTCGGTTTTCAAGGTATGTGTAATAACCATGAAGATTATTACATGCACAGTATAACACTATTGCTGTTTTTTGTCAAGTGTTTTACGTTTATACAAAGATATGCTTAATCCGCCTCTATAGATTAAGATTGCTATTACTACTTTTCGTCCTTTTGGACTCTTCAGAATAAATACACATTTATTGAAGTAGGTTGAAGTGCAAGGGGGTCTCCCCGCTTCCTGGGGGACCGAAGTCCCCCAGGAAGGGTGCTGGGAGCAGGTGATCAGCCGACGCGGAGCAGGGCTCCCTCGCCGATGAGGCCACCGAGGAAGTCGCCGAGCGGCGACATCGGGCGCGGCTTCATCTGCACCCTGGTCTCGTCCGCGGCGACCGTCGTGAGCGAGATGCTGGCGATGGTGTCGATGACGAGGTGGGCGAAGTCCGGCGCCGCGGACTGCGCGACCATCGACCGAGCGAGGTCGGGGTCGACGCCGAAGTTGAGCAGGATGCCGATGTTGAGCCGGACCTGGGTGCCGAGGATCTCGATCTCCAGCAGGGCGTCGGTCTCGGTCTTGCCGTCGGTGGTCTCGACCTTGTCGGCGAGCGTGTTCATGCTCGGCACCGCGCACTTGTGGAGGTCGTGGTTGGCCTTGCGGAACATGTCGTCGATGATGAACTCGGCGCCCTCGGTGTCGCAGAGCGGACCGGTGACCTCGAGCTTGATGTCGAACTCCCCCTTGGCGAAGGGCAGCTTCATGGATCGATCCATGATTTCCTTTCTCCTAGCTGAGAGGGTATATCCCTCCTT
>CAYSEY010000033.1:2803-8096 GCA_964430405.1 uncultured Candidatus Saccharibacteria bacterium | reverse complement strand
TTGCATGGGGCTTGGCACGTTACTAGTGATCGATTCGGAGTTGATCATTCCAAATAGGCGCTTAAGCATACTAGAGGGGGCTATTCGGCCTTGGAGCCGAACTACCCAGCGTCTAAATTGGTACACGAAACTTTTGCAGGCAGTGGCAAAAACTCACAAATTTAGTTTGGAAAAACCCGTAGATAATCTCACTCAAGATCAGTTGTATCTGGTGCTTTACGGGACTGGCGATGAAGAAGTTGGTGTTCCGGGGCCTGGCGGGCGAACTTACAAAACTAAGTTTGAAGGCATCATACCAAACTTAGAACGACGGTATCGTGAGTCGGATAGTGATTTTGTGAAAAAGGAAATAGAGAAATATATGACTAGCCAAGTTTGTGCAGTGTGCAATGGCAAGAGGCTTAAGCCCGAAGTGCTGGCCGTAACGATAGATGACAAATCGATCGCAGACATTGCCGAAATGACGGTAGAGGAAGCTCTTGCGTATTATCAAGGACTTAAGCTAAACGAACAACAGCAAAAAATTGCTAATCAAATATTTAAAGAAATATTAGCACGCCTGAGCTTTTTGAATGATGTTGGCTTAAGCTATCTAAATTTAGATAGAAGTGCAAACACTTTAGCTGGTGGCGAGGCACAACGAATTAGGCTAGCTACTCAGATTGGCTCCAGTCTAATGGGAGTGCTCTATATTTTGGATGAACCATCTATTGGACTGCATCAACGAGATAACGACCGATTAATTGCTACATTACAAAGGCTAAAGAACCTAGGGAATACGGTTATTGTAGTTGAGCATGACGAGGATACTATTAGGGCTGCTGACTATGTTATTGATATTGGTCCTGCGGCTGGCGAACACGGCGGAGAAGTTGTAGCTGCTGGTACTCCACAGCAAGTTGCTAAGGTTAAGAACTCCTTAACCGGGCAGTATATCTCTGGAAAAAAATCGATTGCTGTACCTAAAGAACGACGTAAATCTAACGGCAAGAGCCTAAAAATTGTCGGAGCAACTGAGCACAATCTACAGAGCGTGGATGTCGAAATACCGCTTGGCATTATGACCGTAGTGACTGGAGTGTCTGGTTCGGGTAAAAGTTCGTTAATTAATGACATATTGGCTCGACGGCTGAGCCAAGAATATCATCGCAGTCAGGAACCCGCAGGTAAATGCGAGAGGATTGAGGGAACAGAAAATCTAGATAAGGTTATAGATATTGACCAAAGTCCTATTGGACGTACTCCTCGCAGTAACCCTGCAACCTATACGGGTGCATTTAATGATATTCGCGAACTATTTGCGATGGTTTCGGAGGCGAAGATTCGTGGATACACTGCTGGCAGATTTAGCTTTAATGTAAAGGGCGGACGCTGTGAGAACTGTAAGGGCGATGGAATAATCAAAATTGAAATGCATTTTTTACCCGACGTCTATGTGACTTGCGATGTTTGTAATGGCAAAAGGTATAATCGAGAAGCGCTAGAGATAGTTTATAAAGGAAAAAATATTGCTGATGTTTTACAGATGACAGTCGAGGAAGCCTCTGAATTCTTTGGGAACATTCCATCGATCAGTCGGAAATTAGAGACACTTAATAGTGTTGGTCTGGGGTATATCAAGCTGGGCCAACCAGCTACAACACTTTCTGGAGGCGAGGCACAGAGAATAAAATTGGCCTCCGAACTAAGCCGTCGAGCAACCGGTCGTACGCTATACATTCTTGATGAGCCTACAACTGGTCTCCACTTTGCTGACGTACAAAAGTTGCTAGAGGTTTTAAATGCACTAGTCGCCATGGGTAATTCAGTCCTTATTATCGAACACAACTTAGACGTTATTAAGTCAGCTGATTGGCTAATCGATCTTGGCCCAGAAGGTGGGAGCAAGGGTGGAACCATAATGGGCGTAGGTACCCCAGAACAAATTGCAAAGCTGGCAGACTCACACACTGGTAAGTATCTCAAAAGGCTTTTAAAGTAAAAAATACGAAGTACTAGGGTATGGTGTTGCTGGCAAAAATAATTCTTTGACAGCCGACTCGTGTATTAAGTAATAAACATAAAAGTTCGCTACAATAGAGATATTGATGAATAAAAACAAGTCGACTAAACTTCAAGCTAAAGTAAAATCCTTACCAAATACGCCAGGAGTGTATTTTTTTAAAAACTCTAAAGGAAAGATTATATACATTGGTAAAGCCAGCAAGTTAAGGCGACGAGTGAGTTCGTACTTTAATAAAGCTCATAATGACTATAAAACTCCATTACTAGTTGAGAACATTGAAGATCTTGAGTGGTTAGAGCTAGGTTCGGAAGTTGAGGCTTTATTTATGGAGGCCGAGCTTATTAAAAGACACAAGCCAATTTATAATGTCCGAGAACGTGATGATAAGAACTTTATATTTATAAGAGTTAGTTTGCAGGATGATTTTCCGGTTGTTGAATTAGTCCGTCGTCCGGACGACGACAAGGCTAGATACTTTGGGCCTTTTACACAGAGCTATGGAGTTAAACAGGCGTTAAAATATCTGCGTAGGGTGTTTCCGTATTTTGTAAAACCCGAGAGGAAATATAGCTCTAAGTTAGAGTATCAAATTGGAGTATTGCCGAAGCCTGACATTACAAAACAAGAATATAGAAAGCAGATACGTAAGCTAGTGCTGGTTCTAGAGGGTAAGAGTACAGTGCTAGTTCGGGATCTCGAAAGACAGATAAACAAGCTGTCCAAGCAAAAGAAATATGAAGCAGCTATAGAACTACGTGATCAATACTTAGCCTTAAAAGCGCTAAATAGTAGGGTAGTGTTTGGAGATAGTGAACAACTCAATTTGAGTTTAGATTCTGCCCTTAGAGACTTAAGCGAGACCTTAGAGCTTCCTAAGATGCCAGGTCGTATTGAATGCTATGATATTAGTAACTTTGCAGGTAAAGACAGTGTTAGCTCGATGGTAGTATTTACTAACGGAGTTCCTGATAGGCAGTCGTACAGGCATTTTAAGATGCGCTCGAAAGGACCAAATGATTTTGCCATGATGCAGGAGACACTGACTCGAAGATTTAGTGACCGAAATAAAGCTTGGCCAGATCCAGACCTGATAGTGATAGATGGCGGCAAAGGTCAACTAAGTAGTGTAAAAAAAGTATTTGAGGAACTAAAGATAGATATTCGAGTAGTTGGATTGGCAAAACGGTACGAAACCGTAGTGGTTGAACAAAAAGACATCAATGGGGTGGGCTTGCGAAAAGAGGGGGAGTTTTTCATGATCAATTTCGACCATGACACGCCAGTACTACACTTGCTACAAAGAATCCGTGATGAAGCGCATCGCTTTGCGGTTACTTATCATACTAATATTCGGGCAAAACGAGTAAAAAGTTCTGAGCTCGATCAAGTTCCAGGGGTAGGTCCTGCAACTCGTAAGCTGTTAGTTAGAAGTTTTGGGAGCGTGGCTGGTGTTAAGGCCGCTACTCAAACAGAGTTAGCCGAAGTGGTTGGAGCTTCAAAGGCTAAGCTAATAAAACAACACTTATCATAAGTAGAATCTCTTCTGGATGATTATTGGCCCAGATGTGATTTGTTTAGGGTGGCTGTATACACACCTGTAAAAATGCTAAAATAGGGTAATGATTAGGCGTTTCTTACTAACTTGGCTGGCAAACTTTGTAGGCCTTTTGTTGGCCTCAACTCTATTTAGCACGATTGGCTCTGATAGTCTTTGGGTTATTGTAATAGCTAGTTTGGTTTTTGGTATTGTTAATGCCCTGCTAAGACCAGCTTTGGTTATACTGAGTTTGCCCGCCATTGTACTTACTTTTGGCTTCTTCAGCTTGATTATTAATGCCATTTTGCTGTATATTACCAGCGCTATATATAAACCTTTCCAGGTAAGCTCCGTTTGGGCAGCAATTGGAACAGTAATTATAGTGTGGCTTGCTAACTACGCAATGAGCTTTATAATTGATAAGGAAGAATAATGAAAACATTTTTACAATATGCATTAATATTTATCTCTATACTGATCACAATCTTTGTTTTGATGCAAAATCAAGGCTCGGGATTGGGAGCAGCCTTTGGTGGTGAAACTAGTTTTTATCGTACCAAGCGGGGAGCCGAGAAGATCCTTTTTTACGGGACGATGGTTCTGATCGCTGCTTTTGTAGCTTGCTTGGTGGGGCTACTAACTATTAAATAATGGGTTCTTATACCAGTTTTACGCTTAACCGTAAGTGGCGTCGTTTTCGTCGTAGTGCGCGAACTTGGCGTATTTGGTTTACAAACTATTTTAATCGTCATGTATTTGGAGCCTGGCAAAAATTAGGTAAAATGCGTTGGACGTTTGCGGCGTGGATTTTTATTGTGCTCGTATCGCTATGGGGACTGGCTGGCCAAATACAAACTCTAGGAGCAGATGTCCAAGCTAACAAGCCAACACAAGGGGGGACATATAGTGAAGCTCTTCAGGGTGAGGTAAAGAGTGTAAATCCACTATTTCCAGACAATGCTGCAACAGAGGATGTGGCTAGTTTGGTGTTTAGTGGCTTAACTAAAGTAAATGGAAAGCGCGAAATTGTTGCCGATATGTCAGAACGATGGGAGGTTTCTGCTGACCGTAAAAACTACACTTTTTATCTAAGGGATAACTTAAAGTGGCAGGATGGTATAAAGCTGACCACTAAAGATGTGGCCTTTACGATAGATTTATTACAAAATCCCGATACTCGTAGCCCGCTGTCGAGTAACTGGAATGGGGTGAAGTACGAAGTAATCGATGATAGACAGATTAAATTCATACTCCCATCTTCGTATGGCAACTTTTTGACCAATACTACTATTGGGATACTGCCAAAACATCGACTTGAAGGCGCAAAGCCGGCCACCCTTCGATCGCATGAGTTTAATCAACGCCCAATTGGTAGTGGGCCGTACAGGTTAGAGTTGTTAGAGGTTGATAATGCCGTTATAGAACTTGTCGCAAACGAAGAGTATTATGTCCATCGTCCCTATATTGATGAAATAAATTTCCAATTATCTTCCGATGCGTCTACAAGTATAGATGCACTAATTCGTCGCCAAGTAGAGGGTGTCGCTCAAGTTCAAGCAAGTGATGTGCGGACTGTTGAAAAAATAGAAGGGGTTAATGTGTACCGTATTGGCTTGCCAGCATATGTTGGAGCATTCTTTAATATGCGAAGTACTGCATTGGCAAACCCTGAACTTCGGAAGGCCTTAGCATATTCGGTAGACAGGGAGTCGATAATTCGTGACAACCTTAGTGGTGAAGCAACCAAAGCT
>CAYSEY010000033.1:0-2793 GCA_964430405.1 uncultured Candidatus Saccharibacteria bacterium | reverse complement strand
ATTCCAGCTGGTTTTGTTGGTTTCAATCCAAACGCAGCACGCTATGACTATGATCAGAATAAAGCCAAGGCCATAGTAGATGCGACAGTAAAGGAAAAGCCTAGGTTACGCCTGGTAACCCTAGACAACTCAGTCTACGAGAAGATTGCCGAACAGCTGGCTACTAGCTGGCGTCAACTTGGAGTTGAAGTAGAGGTTATTACAGCTGACAGCTTAGAATTGCAACAAAACTATATTCGAAGTCGTAACTACGACGTGCTTTTGTATGGCCAGAACTTAGGATTAGATTAGGATGTATATAGTTTTTGGCATTCTAGCCAGGTCAATGATCCGGGCTTGAATATATCTACCTATAAGAATACCGATGCCGATAAGCTCCTGGAGGCCGGTCGGCTTGCAAAAGATCAAAATTACAAAGCCACTAGATACGCTGGATTTGTGGACATTTGGGCTAAAGATGTGCCTGCGGTAATTTTATACAGTCCATACTATAACTATGCTCAAAGCGAAGTGGTTAGTGGCTTTAACGCTGTTAAGGTAGCGGTTCCAAGCGATAGATTTTATAACGTCTACGATTGGTACATTAAGAAGTAATTACATCGGGTGTGCTAAAATATTCTAATCATCATTCGGAGATGAAGAGAACTGGTTTGTGGGTCTTAAACAGCACCCATAGACTTTAATATCCTCTTTTTGTTTAAATTTATGAAGAAGCAAACATTCAATCATATAGCCGATAACCTCCATCAGGACAAACTGGTGGTATTTACCGCAATTTCTGCTAAAAACTTTCATCAAAGAATGCTGATATCGAAGTATGTTTTTGACCGTGGATGCGTTCCTATTAACCCATTTACGAACTTTGGTTACTACCTATACGAATTAGTTGAACGAGATGTTGTCCGGAATGGTAACAACAACTTAGTAAAAAGGTGTGATGAGTTATGGGTCTTTGGTGACATTAGTGATGGAATTCTTTCTGAAATAAAGTTATTTACTCAGTTAGAGCGCCCTATAAAATACTTTGATATCTCTGATCTTCCAGAGAAAGTACACGAAACAACAATTTCAAAATTACCATTTGAAGCCGGCATGGAAAGATTTAGGAAAGAATTTACTTAACGTAATAGAAGTTATATCCGGTATCGTATTGACGATCCCAGTTGAATTCAGGTCTGAATAAGTACCATACGCTATGATAGGCATCGATGCCGGCTAGCTGATATTCATACGTAGCTTCTTTAGCTGTTTCGATATTATTGTTTGTTCGAGTTAGTCTTACTCCCTCTGGCAAACCAGCGATAGGCCTTAAGCAAAATGAAACATCTAAGGGTATGGGAATATTGAATCGACCATCTGCATCGGTAGTTATTTCTCTTCCTTCAATACAGGTGGCTAATTTAACCCCGGCAATTGGGCTGTCATTTAACGTAATTCGACCTCCAACCAAAATATTGTAGGATTCGGATGGAGTACCAAATGGATTTGCTGGTAATGGCGGTGCAGTTGGTAAGCCTGCGGGCTTTGGTTGTGCAATGGTTTGTGGCGTGGTGCTAGGAGCGGGGGTTTGAGCAAATGTCGTGCCTTTTATCCAGCACTTATAACTAGCATTCCATGGCTGTGTGCCTCGCCGTGCGAAAGTGTTGTTAAATGCCATTTCTTGTATCTCTCCAGGCGCCATATAGGCTTGCGGGTATTGTGCTGCTAGCTCAGGTCCAACCGCACCCTTCCATGTCCTTGCATCGTATTGGTATTTGCCGGTGTGGCCACTTGGGCCTATCCTGTCGTAACGGCCTCCCGACTCACAGTAACCTATTCGGTCGCGCCAATAGTCGGGGTCGGTATTAAAAACCGGAATACCGCTGGCAGCGAAGCTTCTATAAACTAAATATAGCCCAGCTAGAACAAAAATTGCCAAAAAGCTAATAATTGCAGGTTTGCTAGTTGCGAGCGTGGAGAAGTTCTTTCTTCCGGTACGGGATTTAGGTGTTTTTGTCTTAGCCATAGTTCTTATGTACTAGTTTATTACCTTCACCAGATAAGTCAAATCACGATAAGTCTTTTTTTACGCAAGTAAAATTGTTATGCTATTAGTAATGAGTAAATTATTAAACGAACTGCGCGAACGACTGCACGGTGAAGTTGAAGTCGATGCCCAAAGTAGGGATTTTTTTGCTACTGACGGAAGCATATTTAAGGTCACTCCCAAGGTAGTCATTTACCCTTATAACGAGAATGATGTCATAGAGACGCTTCGTTTTAATAACCAACTTGTTGAGAGTGGCAATGCTTTGCCGATCACCGCTCGGGGTAAAGGTACTGACCAAAGTGGCGCCTCACTTACCGAAGGTATTAGTGTAGTTTTTCCGGCACACATGAAAAGGCTAATGGCGATGGATAAAGAAACTATTACGGTTCAGCCGGGCATGATCTATGCTCATCTCGAATCAGTGCTACATAGTCACGGAAGGTTTTTGCCACCATATCCAGCTAGTGTAGATTTTTGTACTATTGGTGGATCATTGGCAAATAATGCCGCTGGTGAAAAGACTCTAAAGTACGGGGCGACTAGGAACTATGTGGCGGGTCTTAGGGTGGTTCTATATAACGGCGACGTAATCGAGACGTACAGGCTGAATAAGAAACAACTCGCTCAAAAGAAGAAGCAGCAAGATCTTGAAGGCCAAATATATAATCGATTAGACGAAATGATTACAAATAATTGGGATTTGATCAAAGATAATAAGCCAAAAGTCTCTAAGAACTCAGCGGGTTATGCTTTGTGGGATATTA
>CAYSEY010000032.1:0-8474 GCA_964430405.1 uncultured Candidatus Saccharibacteria bacterium | reverse complement strand
TACTGATGATAAGGGTGCTGTACTGAGCTGGGCATCTTCCGGTTCAGCAGGTTTTAAGGGATCTCGCAAGAGCACTCCATACGCCGCTCAGATTGCTGCTGAAAAAGCCGTTAACGCCTGTAAAGACTATGGGATGGTTAGTGTAGAGGTAAATATTAGAGGCATTGGAGGTGGTCGTGAGTCTGCAATCCGTGCATTACAGGGGTCTGGAATAAGCGTAACTATGATTAAGGATGAAACCGGAATTCCACACAATGGTTGCCGACCACGAAAGGCTAGGAGAGTCTAATGGCCCGAAATCTAACCCCAGCCGCTAAGATTGCCCGCCGAGAGGGTGTACACACTCACCCTAAGGCTGTTAAAGCTCTAACACGACGTAATTATGCCCCTGGGCAGCATGGACAAGCGCGTCGCGGAAAGCCAAGCGACTACTCATTACAGCTACGAGAAAAGCAAAAAGTTAAGCGTATATATGGCATTATGGAAAAGCAGTTCCGACGATACGTAGAACGAGCCGAAAAAATGCCCGGTGTAGCTGGTGAAAACCTACTGGCACTACTAGAGCAACGTTTGGACAATGTTATTTATAGACTTGGAATTGCACCATCACGCCCAGCTGCTCGCCAAATCGTAACTCACGGACACATTATGCTTAATGGAAAGCGCGTCGATATCCCTTCTATTGCAGTATCACCTAAAGATGAGCTTACCGTACGAAGCGCTAGTCTCAAGAGTACTTATTTTGTCGCCCTCAAAGATAGTATAGACCCTAACCAGACTTTGCCTAGTTGGCTTAGTTTCGAGCCTAGTAAGTTCCAGGCTAAGGTTACGGGTGTACCGCTACGCGAGGAGCAGGATCAAGAAATTGATGAGCAATTAATTATTGAATATTATTCACGTTAATAAATAAGGAGAGCCATGTTATACGACATCAATTTACCAGAATTAAAAGAAGAGAGTGCTAAAGATAATGCAGCAACCTTTGCGTTAGAGCCGTTATACCCAGGTTATGGTATGACTTTGGGCAACTCAATTCGTCGAGTTATTTTATCAAGCTTGGCCGGTAGTGCAATTACGGCAGTTAAGATCGAAGGTGTAAGCCACGAATTTTCAACCGTATCTGGTGTACGTGAAGATATGATCGAGATTATTCTGAATCTAAAACAGGTCCGTTTCCGCAATCCAAATGAAGAGCCAGTAATGCTTACATTGAAAAAATCAGGCGGTGTAGTTACTGCAGGTGATATCGCAACTGTTAATGATGTTGAGGTTGTAAATCCAGACCTAGTTATTGCGCATCTTGATAACTCTAAGGCAAAACTAGAAATGGAAATGCGTGTTGAACAGGGCCGAGGCTATGTTCCGGTAGAATCTCGTGGCGGCGAAAAGCTACCTGTTGGTATGATCGCGATTGATGCTATCTATACTCCAATAAAGCGTGTTCGATATAGCGTTCAAAACACTCGTGTGGGTCAGATGACTAACTTAGATAAGCTTGTACTAGAAGTTGAGACTGACGGCACAATTACACCTCGAGAAGCTGTAATGCAGGCTGCCCAAATTCTTGTTGGCCACTTCCAGGTGTTGGCTGGACACGACGTTGTGTCGGTTGGCACAGGTGGAATTATGACTGCAGCCGAAAAGGTTGAGGCAGACATGGCTCAGATAGGTGTTGATGAGGTTAATTTTAGCCCACGCACTACCAACGCACTGCTAAATAACGATATTAAGTCTATTAAAGACTTAATGGAGCTAACCCCAGCTGACCTAAAAGACCTTAAGGGCTTTGGAGCAAAGGCTCAAGAGGAAGTTATTGATAAGCTCGCCGAACTAGGTGTGCAAGAAGGAGAACAGGCCTAACAAGGCTTAATTAGAGGTATATTATGCATCGTCACAGCTACATTGGTAAAAAATTCTCAAGAGCCACCGCACCGCGGCGAGCGCTAATGCGTAGCTTGATAGATTCGTTAATATTATACGAACGAATTGAGACTACTGAGATTAAGGCTAAAGAATTGACTCGACAATTTGATAAGCTAGTAACTAAAGCAAAAAAGAGTGATTTGCATAATTATCGTCAAATATTAGCTACTACGATCAATCCGGTTGCAGCCGAAAAGCTATTTGTTGAACTTACTCAGGGCTTCCAGAGCCGCAATAGTGGGTATACAAGACTAATCAAAACCGGTCGACGCCTTGGGGATGGTGCAAATATGGCCATCGTAGAACTAGCTTTGGATGAGGGGTACTCGCCAAAGGGTAAAGAGGATAAAGAAGCGAAAAAGACGTCAAAGCCAAAAGAACAGACATCTAAGGCTAAGTCTGTTACCAAAAAAGCCGTAGCTAAAGGAGCAGCCAAATGAAGACTTATTCAGCCAAATCAAGCGAGCTAGTGCCCAAATGGTATGTTATTGATGCAAGTGGTCAGACATTGGGTCGATTGAGCACTCAGGTGGCAATGCTACTAATGGGTAAGAACAAACCTAGCTATACACCAAATATCGTTTCTGGTGATGTAGTGATTGTTATTAACAGTGCAAAGATAAAAGTTACAGGTAATAAGCTTACTGATAAGTTCTATTACCGACACAGTGGCTACCCAGGTGGAATCAAAGAAACAAGTTTACGTGAACTTTTGCAAAAGAATCCAAATAAGGTTATCGAACACGCGGTTTCTGGAATGCTTCCAAAGAATAAGCTACAGGCTCAAATGCTTAAAAACTTAAAGGTTTACGCAACTGACGAGCATAACCATGAAGCACAAAAACCAGAACTAATTAAGGTGGAGGCATAAGATGGCAGAGCAAACTAAAAAGAATTATTATGCAGCGGTCGGCCGCCGTAAACAATCTGTAGCTATTGTTAAGTTATTAAAAGGAAAGGGCGTTATTACAGTGAATGGCCAGCCAGCTGAACAGTATTTCCAAGGCAATGAAGCTTATATTTATATAATTAAGGCTCCAATGGAGTTGCTTTCGAAGACTAAAGATCTAGATATCGAGGTAAAGGTTAATGGTGGCGGGACACGAGGACAAGCTGATGCTATCCGCTTGGGCGTAGCTAGAGCATTGGTTGAGATGAGCCAAGATTTTCGTACTAGTTTGAAGAAGCATGGATACCTAACTAGAGATCCTCGCAAGAAAGAACGTAAAAAGCCAGGTTTACGCAAGGCCCGAAAGGCTCCACAATTCTCAAAGCGTTAACTCGCTCTGTATTGCTTAGGCTTTTTATGCCATTACTAAAAAAGACCCACCTCGGGTCTTTTTTAGTACAAACCAATCCGCAATTCAGTATATTTCTGGACTATGGGTTGGGCCCCAACCTCCGTATTTCTACAGAGGATGGGGCAAAATGGCTAGGAAGATCTCTTGTGTACTGGTACCGCCAACAGCATGCCACCGAAGATCCCGGGTGTCGTGGACATCTTCAGTAGGCCTCGCCTTTCGGGGCCGCGAGGGTTGATGGTGTGGCCGTGTAGCAACGTGAACTCGTTGTGACGCAGAGCCAATTGGAACTTTCGGCCGTTGGTATCTGTCACCTCGACCTCGAGTTCACAGCCCTTGTTGCGACCAAGAAGGCCGCTGATCGCGCTGTAGCCGATGTTCTGGCGTTTGCGCTGATCGATGATCTCGTCCACTCGGGCGACGGTGGCATGCTCCCAGCCAGCCGCCTTGAGTTGATCGAGCAGATCCACGGTGGGTGTGCCTCCATTGCGAATGACGCTCATCCAACTGCTGACTTCCGGGCCGTCCTCGAAGCTCTTGATGATCGGCGCTCGGACGTCCAGCAATCCGGTTGGTGTTACTAGCGGATGATTTCCTCTTGCCATAGTTACTCCTCCAGGAGTTTTGTTGGTACGAACCAACATTCTACAATATAAATAACTAATTAGCAATACCGATGACATATCTTAGCATAACCTCTATAATAGCTGTATGCGTCGCAAGCAAATAGTTGTGTTGTCCTTGATGGTACTGATTTTTTTATTTGCTGTGGCTGGTGTACTGGCTTACTTTGAACATTTAGAGTATCCAGAAGCATTATATAGAACGGTATATATTAGTCTTACCCATCATGATAATTTCCATATGGAGACGTGGGTGGCGAGATTGTTGATTATTGTTGTAGTATTGGCGAGCTTAGTATTGATTGCTTATTTGCTTAAGCTTTTTGGCGAGTATATTATAGGACTAGGAGATGGCTTAAAACGAAGTAAAGTTAAAACCAAATTATTGAATATGAAAGATCATTATATTGTTTGTGGCTTAGGCCGGGTCGGCAGTCAAGTTGCTCGAGAATTAGCGGCCGAAGGTCAGTCATTTGTTGCGATAGACAAGGATGAAGACCGTGTGAAGGAGGCTGTTGCCTTGGGCTATACGGCTTTTGTGGGGGACTCTACTAAAGAGAAAGAGCTATACAAGGCAAAAATTGAAAAAGCAAAAGGACTAGTTGCGTCACTAGGTGACGATTCGAGCAACCTTTTTGTTACTTTGACAGCAAGGCAAATTAACCCTGACCTGTTTATAGTATCTAGGGCTAATAGAGAAGAGAACGTATCTCGCATTATTCGCGCTGGGGCTGATAAAGTTTCTCTACCTAATCAAGTTGGTGGATTTCATATGGCAACCATGCTTATGAGGCCTCATGTTATTGATGTGCTCGATGTTCTCTCGACAAATAAGAATTCTGATCTGCAGGTTCAAGAGGTGACTGTGCCAAAGGGGTCTAGGGCTAGCGGACATCGGCTAGAGAGCCTTTTAAAGCATATTGAAGGTATTAGTATATTGGCTCTCAATAGTGTCAACGGAAGTAGTCAAGTGCACCCTACGGGCAAAGAGGTTCTGTACCCTGGTGATAAGTTAATCGCAATGGGAACAAGTAATCAGATCCAAAGTCTTCAAAAAATCGTATAATAGAAGGTATGCAATCAAATAATGCTGCTGATCTGACCGATAAGGTCGAAGTTTTATATCAAGATTCAAATGTCATGGTAGTTAATAAACCGGCCGGCCTTACGATGCATGCAAAAAATTCAGATGATCTTAATCAGACGGTCCAAAGTATTTTTGCTGAACAGTTGCCCAAGCAAGGCGACCCACTCAGGAGGGGTGTTGTGCACCGTTTAGACAAAGATACTTCTGGAGTTGTTGTCCTAGCTAAGAATCAAAAAACACTAGAATATTTGCAAGCCCAATTTGCTGCCAGAACTGTAGGTAAGCAGTACTATACATTAGTTTGGGGTCACCTTAAGCAAACTCGAGCTAGGATAGAGCTACCAATTAGACGCTCAACAAAAGCCCCAAATATTATGTCCATTCATCAAGATGGTAAGCAGGCAATTACCGAGTATGTGATAAAGAGTGAATATCGTGATTATTCCTTAGTGGATATAAAGCTACTGACTGGCCGAACCCACCAGATTCGGGTTCAGTTTGCTCACTTAGGACACCCAGTAGTTGGCGATAAGCTATATGGAGGTAGGTCAGTGCCAGAAGGTTTAACACGTCAGTTTCTGCATGCTTATAAACTCAGCATAGTATTGCCTGGCGATAATAAACCCACTACTTTTGAAGCTCCATTACCGAGCGACTTAAAGGTATTTTTGGATAGCATAAATGAATGACCTAACTCTTCACCCAACCACCGAAAAACAACTATCTATTGCTAGCAAGAGGCCTATACATGCCTATTTGTTTGTTGGTTCTGACGGTCTTGGAAAAACTACTGCAGCACATCGGTTTGCATCAAAAGCATTAGGAGATGGAGTGGATAGCGGAGATCTTGACCGATGGATATATCAATTGAGTCTTGTTGATGACAAGAAAATATCGGTAGCTCAAGTTAAACAAATGGCAAAATTTGCGAATCAATCAAAATCATCATCGGTTCGTGCTAAGGTGATAATTATTGACCAAGCGAACATAATGAGTATTGAAGCAGCCAACTCACTACTCTCAATACTTGAGGAAGCACCCATTGATACTATTTTTATATTAGTCGCAAATAGTATCGATGGTTTGCCAACTACAATAGTTTCACGTTTACAGATCGTTAGATTTTACGAACCAAGTACAAAGCAGGTGTTGGAGTTTGCCAAAAATCATGGGATAGAAAATGCAGCGGTAAAAGATATAGGCAATTATCCAGCCAAGTTGTTGGTTAGCCAAAATGATGACCAGAGGGATAAGCAAGGAGAGCTGGTCAGTCGGTTTGTGTCAGGAGATCTAATTGCTAGGTTAATAGTAGTATCGGAGCTAAGCGATAGGACTCAGGTCGAGATGTTCTTGTGTAACTTAGCACGTAAGCTAGTTGGTGGTGATAGTGAGCACACTGTAAGGCTTGGTGAAAGCTTGCTTTTAGCCCAGTCACATCTGTACAATAGTGGCAATCCAAAATTTGTGTTGGAAAACTTAGCACTGGAGTTTGAATGATTATTGAGTTCGCAATTTTTATAGCTTTATTTATTCTGACGTTTTTACTACTTAGCCGATATCGTATTGGTTTTATTGATGCAGCGGTAGAGGGTTTAGCAATACTGCCTATTAGCCACGATACTAGACTTGAGAGCTTGCTTGAGATAGCAGGGCGCTACTATGCCGAGAAGAACTACTTGGCCGCCGAGAAGGCATATCTGAAAGTTTTAAAAGTAGATCATAAAAACAGCCTGGCTTATAGTCGGCTTGGATTTATATATTCCCACTTTGGTCAGGTTGAGGATGCCATTGAATGTTTTCAGATTGTTGCCGATGCATATCCAAATGCAGCAAGTTACTATAATTTGGCAATGATGTTATTTAAGGATCATAAGTTTAAGCGTTCTGCTCGGGCTCTTGAAAAGTCGGTAGAACTAGAAGAAACACCGGCTAGGCTAATTGCGCTTGCTAGGGTGTATCGTATTACTGGTCAGTACGATATACAGATTAAAACACTTGAGCGAGCTTTAATACTAGAGCCAGATAGTGTGTCTATAATGCAACTTTTAGCCGAAGCTTTTATTCATGAAGGAGATAAGAAAAAAGCTCACAATATGTTTAGGCAAGTGCTAAAAATTGAGCCTAATAACTTGCGTGCTAGACAGGCTCTGGAGCCAGAGCGAACCTTGAAGAAAGTGCGTTAAACTGCTAGACTATACTTTGCTTTTATATCTGTAAAATAGCAATTTAAGCCACCCTAGCTCAGGGGTAGAGCACTTCCATGGTAAGGAAGGGGTCGCGGGTTCAAATCCCGCGGGTGGCTCCATATGCCTACTTTCCGGAAGTGGAAGCAATAGTTATAATGGTGTTTGGACAAGCCGGGTTACCCAAGTGGTCAACGGGGGCTGACTGTAAATCAGCTGACGTATGTCTTCGGGAGTTCGAATCTCTCACCCGGCACCATGCCGACGTAGCTCAATTGGCAGAGCAGCTGTTTTGTAAACAGCAGGTTGCGGGTTCGAGTCCCACCGTCGGCTCCATTTGACTTATTCTGGTATAATATATGTATAAGAGGAGACATTAATGCGCGGACCAATTGATTATGTAGTTATCGGATTTAAAGGAAATAAATTTAATGGTGAAATTTTGAATACTCTAAGTGAAGCCGTTGCTAAGGGTACGATTGCTGTGCTTGATTTAGCACTAATTATGAAAGACTCGGCTGGGCAAGTCGCATCTATGGAGATGAGCGAAATAGATGATCCAATAGTTGCGGAGTTTGCAAAAGCCAAAGGAATTGATTCGGGCTTAATATCTGATGAAGATGTAGATGAAATCGGTGAGATACTAGAACCAGATACAGCAGCTGGATTATTGATTATTGAACATCTCTGGGCCAAGGATCTTAAGAGTGCGATTATTAAGAATAATGGATTTCTTATATCAGAAGGGCGCATTCACCCAGATGCAGCAGATGAAATTAATAAGGAGGAAAAGTAAATGCCAGGATTACTACGTGGAATGGCCCGTACAGCCGCAATAGCCGGTACTGCAACTGCCGTATCTAATAACGTAAGTCGACGCCAAGCAAAGAGATGGTCTCAAGAAGAAGAGCCGCAAGCTGCCCCGGCAACCGCATCGGCAGGTACTGAAGACGTAGCTGCACAGCTAGAGAAGCTTGCTGATCTTAAGGCCAAGGGTGTACTAACGGACGAAGAATTTGCAGCTCAAAAAGCCAAATTACTAGGCTAAAATAAGTGGCAAGAACAAAACAAAAAACAAAGACACTTACTCTATCTAAAGACAAGAAGCTACTTGGAGTCGCTGGTGGTGTGGCTGAGTACTTTGGAATCGATAAGGCATGGACTAGGATTGTTGCATTGTTGCTAATTGTATTCTCGGGTATTATTCCTGGCCTACTACTTTATTTTATCATCGGCTCAGTTATTATTCCGGAGAAGACTCGATAAGTTTGCAAAGTTAGCTATTCAGGTTGATAATATAAGCATAAATAATTAAGGAGGAATCATGGCTTCAAAAGGAAACGAAATTAGCGGCTGG
>CAYSEY010000031.1:6006-8493 GCA_964430405.1 uncultured Candidatus Saccharibacteria bacterium | reverse complement strand
GCTTGCATCGTTATTAACTCTGGCGCTGTTTAGCTGGCGGATGCGTAATGCAAAGAATAGAGATAACAAACTTAAGATCTTACAGACTTCATTTAGAACTGGCTTTTTATTGGGATTTTGTGCAACCTTATTACTGGCACTATCGAGCCTACGAAGCCTTAGCTGGCGTGATATTATTCTATTCTTACTCACTATCGTTTTAATCGAAATATACTTTAGAACCAAGAGGGCAGAGCAGTAATGGGTTTTGATAAAACTATCCTAGAGCTCAAAGCAGACCTCGTTAATGCGCAGAATGAGCATGATTTAATGATGATCAAATCTAAGTACCTTGGTAAAAAGAGTGAAGTCTCCAAGGGCTTGGCTTTATTAGGCAAACTTACTAAAGAAGAGCGAGCAAAGCAGGGCCAAGAACTGAACAGACTTAAGAAACAGATGGAAATGAGTATTAATGAGGCTACTTCGGCGCTTAAAGAAAAGATTGAGTACGAGCCGATAGATATTAGTCGTCCAGGCATTCCACTGGGTAGGGTAGTTAAGTTGGGGCATTTGCACCCAGCAAGTTTGGTACTCCACCAGACCTATCAGATATTTACTGAGCTGGGGTTTGCTATAGTTGATAGCCCAGAAATTGAAACTGACTGGTTTAATTTTGAGGCTCTCAATATGCCAGAGAGTCATCCGGCGCGTGAGATGCAGGACACATTCTATATAAAAGATACTGAACAGAAGTTGCTTCCCCGTACCCATACATCAGGTATGCAAGTACGATTTATGGGTGATCATGAACCACCATTTAAGATAATTGTACCAGGTAAAGTATTTCGTAGTGAAAACGAAGATGCTACGCATTCTTGGTCATTTAACCAAATAGAAGGCTTGGTGGTGGGAGAGGGGGTGAGTATGGCTGATTTAAAGGGTACGTTACTACAGATTGTGAAGCGTCAGCTAGGGAATGACACCGAAATTCGTTTTAGGGCGAGTTATTTTCCTTATACCGAGCCATCGGTAGAAGTGGATGCGCGTTACAGAGGTAAATGGCTCGAATTAGGTGGTGCTGGCATGGTTCATCCAGATGTATTAAAGAATGGGGGAATTGACCCCAATAAGTACACCGGCTTTGCCTTTGGGTGGGGAGTGGAGCGGATTGCGGCTATTAAATATGGAATAACCGACTTAAGACAGCTGTGGCGGCCAAAATTAGATTATTTGGAGCAGTTTTAGATGAAAATTAGCGTTGATTTACTAAATACATATCTTAAAAAACCCCTTAAAACCGACGATATGGTGGCGGCAATCGAGACCACAGAAGTCGAAGTTGAGGAAATTATGTATGCAAACAGGCTCGACAATAAAATAATTGTCGCCAAAGTCATTGATGCGACTCAACATCCAGATGCTGATAGGTTAAAACTGGTGAAAGTCGAGACGGATGCCGGTACTATTGATATTGTTTGTGGCGCGCCAAACGTGAAGCCTGGGTTGTTTGTGGCATTGGCACAAGTCGGCACAATTTTGCCAAGTGGCGATGAGATTGGCGAGGCTAAAATTCGAGGCGAAGTTAGTCACGGCATGCTGTGCTCAGAACTTGAGCTTGGTTGGGGCGATGATCATAGCGGTATTGTGGAGCTCGACCCTGATCTCCCCCTTGGACAATCATTGTGCGACATTGCAAAAACAAGTGACATCCTAGATGTTAAGACACCCTCGAACCGTTGGGATTATATGTCATATATTGGTTTAGCTCGTGAAATTGCTGCTACACAACCTGATAATGCCTTAGTTGAACCTGAAAGCAGGGAAATGACTTATCAAGACAGAGAAGTAGTGAAAGTCAAGGAAACTGGGGAGTGCTCAGTATTTATTAGTGCGAAATTACGTGTGAAAGCAAACATCCAAAGCCCGCGTTGGCTTGTGGATAACTTACAAGCTGCAGGAATGAGAAGTATAAATCCTGTTGTTGATATTACAAACTTTGTGATGCTAGAGTATGGCCAGCCTTCGCACGCCTATGATGGTAAAAAAATAACTGGTGTGTTGGGTGTACGCTTTGCAAAAGATGGCGAATCCCTCACTACTCTCGATGGCAAAAGCATTAAGCTCATCAAGAAAGATTTAATAATAGTAGATAGTTCAGGGCCGATAGCCTTGGCTGGTGTTATGGGCGGACAAAAAACCGAAACCGAACCGAATACTGCAGAAGTCTTGGTCGAAGTGGCGAATTTTGACAAAACCACGGTGCGGCGGGCTGCCTTGCGACACGGATTGAGAACTGAATCTTCGGCTAGATTTGAGAAAGGGCTGCCACTCCCCCTTCCCCATTTGGCAATGAATAGAATCGTCGGACTTCTAGAGGAAATATGTGGCAATCCGTATGTTTCGATTCCTACATTGATGGTACATATCTATCAGAAACAGAACCATTCCAAGAAGATGATGAAGACATTTCAGAAAGTAGTATCTCAAGTAGTGACAGTAAATTTTGAT
>CAYSEY010000031.1:0-5996 GCA_964430405.1 uncultured Candidatus Saccharibacteria bacterium | reverse complement strand
TCCCCTGTTTTGCAGGAATATGCAAAATACGGTCAACAGAATTTGGGTATGCGAATAAGAAAGGCCGAGAGGTTTCTTGGGTACAAACTGGATGAAAAAGAGGTGGTGGAACTGTTGAGTCGGCGCGGGTTTAATCCTAGTCACTTTTCGTTTACTAAAGAATCAAAAGCTCAGATTGGTAAGGAATATATGTTTGGTGCTCAGATAGCTAGCGAGAAGCTAAAAAAGTTCGACTGTTCTTTACTTACTCAATACATATATGCTAAGGCTGGTGTAGTAATCGGCCGAACGGCCGAACAACAGTATGCCGCTGGAATGGAAGTACCAGATTTTGGACTGAAACCAGGAGACTTGCTGTTCTTAACTGGCAACGAAACAAAGAATGGAAATAAAATCGGTCATGTTGGTATGTTTATTGGGGGTAATAAGGTGCTGCAGGCCAGTTCTACACTAAAAAAAGTAACTTTAAGTCCTGTAACCAAATTTACTAAAGCAAAGAACTATGCCGGAGCTCGACGCTATTTAGATAACTTCAATCATATTATTTCGGTTGATATTCCTTGGTGGCGCAACGATGTTAGCTTAGAGGTTGATTTATTTGAAGAAGTTGCAAAGTCACTAGGCTACTCAATAATGCCAGACTCACTTCCGCAGTTGCCACCAACTAATACTACCGAGCATCAGCTTCTCCCCTCTCTAATGCAATTGCGAGTAAAGTTGGCGGCTTTGGGCCTCACGGAAGTAATGACGTATTCGTTCGTTTCTAAACAAGATATTGAATATACTAACGGAGATATCGGTCAGAACTTACGTATAGAAAATCCATTAAGTAGTGAACAAGATTATTTGCGATCAAACATGTTAAGCCGACACTTGCAGGTGGTTGCGGGCAACCAGGGGGAAGGATCAGTATTTGAAATCAGTAGAGTATATCAAAAACAAAAACTAGGCGTTGAAGAATCTTGGAAACTTGCTATAGCGATATGGGGAGACGACTCGTTATTAAAGGTAATGGGAGTATTGGATGTGCTATGGGGGTGGTACATAATCAGTCCGCGTGTGAGCCGATTGGCTGGTGATTCCAATTTTATTACAAATAGGGCTGCGAGTATCTCCGATAAGTTAGGTGTATATGCACAGGTCAGCCCTAGCTTGGTTTCTAAATTTGGAGTTCGTGGTGAGGTATCATATGCCGAGATTGATCTTGATAAGCTAATTAATTTGAAAGGTGATATTAAGCTTCTAGAAAAACCTCCTTATCAGATAATTCAAAAAGACATTACTGTTGAGGTATCTAACGCCTCTCTCTGGCAGGATGTTTGTGGTGTATTGCCAAAATCGGTTATAAGTGTGGACTTTAAAAATGAATTTACAAACAATGAGTTGATTGCTCAAGACAGGAAGCGGCTAAGCATGACTGTTAAGTTTGATTTGGGTCCAAAACCTAGCTCAAAAGCAATACAAACTGAACTCGATCGATGTCATAATTCTCTTAGTAAGATAGCTTTAGCAAAAGTATTATAGTCACACTTCTTTAGCTCAGGTATAATATAACCAAGATGAGTGTGCTACCTCATTCACATTTTTTGAGTTTACCGCCAAAAGTATCCAAATCGGGTCAGAGGCCTTCTTTGCGTTCTAGGATTTGGTTTGTAGTTTTGGGCGTGGGCATGTTGTTTGTGCTTTCCAATGCAGTTTTAGCAGTTATGACAGAGGGGGTGATATATCCTGGTGTTTCTGTAGCTGGTAAGGACCTCAGTTTTAAAAGTAGGGCGGAAGCTAGAGATATATTGTCTGGTCTTAAGACCGAGAGAAGTTTTGTGGTTCAGGTTGGAGATAAAACTTTCTCCGCATCTAATTCAGATTTGGGGGCAAAATATGATTTAGAAACAACTCTTGATCTAGCCTACGAATCAGGACATTCCACTCCCCTTCCTGTTTTGGGTATTATCAATGTCAATAAATCTGGCCAGCTTGGCTATGCCTATTGGATCAACCAGGATCAGCTAAAGCAATTTACTTCTAAAGTGGTTTCGGCGGTTGGCCGTGATCCAGTAAACGCCACTTTAAAAGTAGTGGAAGGTAATTTGGAGGTGGTGCCAGATCAGGATGGGTATAGAGTAGATCAAAAGGCACTAACTAATCTAATTCAGTCATCGATAGCCGACGGGAAAGACCAGAATTTACGCTTGGAGCCCGGGTATGTCAAGGCACCATTTTTGGCCAAGGATATAACAGCTACAAAAAATCAGGCTGAAGAATTACTGAATCGCAATGTAGTGCTAAAATATGAAGGTAAAGAATTTGTACCCGACCGAAAAGCTAAAGGATATTGGCTAACCTTTACTCACGAACAAAAACAGGATGGTAGCTTAGCATTGAATGTCGGCGTATCGCGAGAGCAGATACTGGGATATCTTCAGTCGGTAGCTAACCAGGTGGATGTTGCTCCAATAAATAAAAAAATAACTGTGGTTAACGGATCTGAGAATGTAGAACGTGAGGGGCAAGATGGTAAAGCAATTAATCAAGAACAGGCTGCGGATCAGATTGTGGCTGCACTTGGTTCTAATCAAGGGGCCACTGTTGCTTTAACCAGTAGGCCCTTAGCATATAGTACCGAGAAAAAACGGATTGGGAACTGTAGTAGCCAGGATGGAGGTAAGGCTATTGAGGTTAATCTTAGCAGTCAGTCACTACTTGCTTGTCAGGATGGGCAGGTGGTCTTTAGTACGCCCATTACTAGTGGCGCTACGGGTGCCGGGTTCCCGACAATTACCGGGCAATTTGCGATCTATGCAAAAGAACGTAGCCGTTACCTGAATGGTGCACAGTATGGCTATAACTATAATGTGTATGTTGATTACTGGATGCCGTTTACTGGGGGTTATGGATTGCACGATGCCGACTGGCGTAGCGCCTTTGGTGGTGCAGATTACTATTATGGTGGCTCTCATGGGTGTGTGAATATGCCAAAGGGCGCGGCAGCCTATTTGTTTGGGTGGGCACCAGTGGGCACTCCTGTTTGGGTTCACTACTAGTTTTAGCCAGCTAGTTTGATATAAGCATAACTGCTATAATGTAGGTATGAAACCAGATGTAAATAGTCCTGGTCCTGTTGAAGCTACCCAGAAGCCACAAGGTGGCGAAATGCAGCCTAAGCAACTTTCACCGGAACAATCTCTAGACAAAGTCGGCGAGAAACCAACAGTATCTGCTGGAGTAGTTAACGATGCTACTCAGCCAGCTGCGGCTGTGGTTGTTCCACCCCCTCCACCTATTCCGGCCACTACCAGCTCACAGGTGGTTAGTACGACAACAGCCAAAGATCAGTTTGAGGCCCAGTTAGCCCAGCTACCCGCCGAAGATAATGAAGTAATTGAGAAAGTATGGATTGATAAGGCAGATGAGATTGTCGAAAAAACCAAGGATGACCCCTACCTTGAAGATGAAGCTCAACATAGTTTGAGCCGAGCGTATTTAAAGAAAAGGTTTAATTTGGATGTCGATTAGGCAATGAATCAATATGTGTTGTTGTTAATATTCCTGTTGCTTATATTTGTTCTCGTATTGGGTGCCATAGGATTTTTTATATATGTAAAGATCGCACGTAAATCTAAAGACGTAGAACGTAGTCTGAAGTTAGTGCCGTTGCTAGTCAAAATTCCTCCACAAGAAGTAGCTAATGAGGGACGGGATAGTCGCGAAATTATAAAAGAGAGCATCTCAAAGGCTGAAGGTGTATACAGGCTTTTATCGGGTATTTCTACTAAGCGGTCGCAAATATACGGCCAGCGCTACGTGAGTTTTGAAATTGTTGCTAGTGGCAAGCAAATTTTTTTCTATGTTGTGGTACCAGCGAGCTTGGTGACGGCTATTAAAAAAGCCCTTGCTTCAGGATACCCCGGCGTGCAAATTGAGCAAAAAGAAGACGTTAATTTCTTCTCTAAGTCTACTAAGATCTCTGGCGTGGCAGGTGGCGAATTCGCACTTAAGAAATCTAGCTATTACCCAATAAATAATTATCAAATGAGCGAACAAGATGCTTTAGCGGGAATACTTTCTGGTCTATCGAACCTAGGAGATCACGAGGGCGCTGCAATTCAAATATTAGTTAGGCCAGCAGATTCTAGATGGGCGAAGGGTGCTAGAACTGAATCTAAACAAGTATTGGATCCAAATAAGAAAGAAGGTTTCAATAAGGCATTAGATATATTTGGTGAAGTATTGAGAGCTCCATTTAAAGCCCCTGATGAAGATAGTGGTAGCTCTAAGTCAAAAGATAAGCAGCCCGATGCTATCGATCAGAAGAAAGCAGAGTTGATCGAAGAAAAGGCAAAATTTCCTGCATTTGAGAGCTTAATTAGGGTTATTGCTAGTTCAGATAGCCCCGGTAATGCTAAGGTTATAATCGATAGTATGAAGCTGGGTTTTGCACAGTTAGGACTTAATAACTCAAATTCGTTTGAGTTTAACGGAGCTAACGAACCGCAAAAGTTAGCGACAGATTTTATATTTAGATACTTTCCTGCCAACAGGCGCAAAACGGTCTTGAATTCTGTCGAGTTAGCGACCATTTTTCACTTGCCAAGTGAGGTAATAGAAATGACAACCCAGGTTGAGAGAAAGGGCATGAAAGAGGTGGCGGCTCCTGCCGGGTTGAGTGAAGAGGGCTTGATACTAGGTACAAACTTTTATCAAGGTCATGAAAGAATTGTTCGTCTAGCCGATGATGATAGGCGCAGACATGTTTATGTAATTGGTCAAACGGGTACCGGTAAATCAGTATTTTTAGAAAATTGTATTGTTCAGGATATGCATTCCGGTAAGGGCCTAGCGTTTATTGACCCACACGGTGATACAGCTGAAAAGTTAATGGCTAAGGTTCCGCCCGAGCGAGCTAAAGACGTAGTTTATTTTAATCCGGGTGATACTGACTTTCCGATGGGTTGGAATCTTATGGAATTTGATCCTGCCCATCCTGAGCAAAAAGACTTTCTCGTACAGGAAGCTTTGGCGATGCTTTACAAGCTGTACGACCCGACTCATCAGGGTATCATTGGGCCACGCTTTGAAAGCTGGTTCCGTAACGCCGCTCTGACTGTTATGTCTGACCCAGACGGAGGAACATTTATTGAAATACCCAAGGTATTTACCGATGATGAGTTTTTGAAGGCCAAATTTAAACACGTAACTGATCCGATAGTACAGGATTTCTGGACCGGAGAAATGGCCCAGACCGATCAACATTCTAAAAGTGAAATGTTGGGCTGGTTTGCGTCGAAATTCGGAGCCTTTGCCAATAATGAGATTATGCGTAATATTATTGGTCAAAAACACTCTGCCTTCAACCTTCGTGAACTTATGGACGATGGTAAGATAATTTTTGTAAACCTTTCAAAAGGTTTGCTAGGTGATATTAACTCACAGCTACTAGGGGTAGTGTTTATTATTAAGTTTCAGATGGCAGCTATGAGTCGGGCTGATATGCTTGAAAAAGATCGCAGAGATTTTACGGTATATATTGATGAGTTTCAAAATTACTCTACCGATTCGATTGCGACAATCCTATCGGAAGCTCGTAAGTATCGTCTGAGTATGGTTATGGCTAATCAGTTTATTAGCCAGCTCGACGAAAAGGTACGTGATTCGGTATTTGGCAATGTGGGATCTATTATTAGTTTTAGGATTGGTCCAGATGATGCAGAATATATGACAAAACAGTTTGCTCCTGCGTTTGATGCGGCCGACTTGGTTAATATTCAAAATCATTTTGCAGCCACAAAAATAATATCTGGTGGTGTCCCCATAACGCCATTTTCTATGAAAGAAATAATGCCACCACTAGGTAACTCTAAGCCTGAGCTACTTGAGAGCATGAAAGACTTGAGCAGATCGCACTACGCTCGACCGAAGGCTGATGTTGAGGATGAAATACTAAATAGTCTAGGTATGTAGTTGCTTTTAAGTTGCGCTTAACCTAGAATAGTATTTAT
>CAYSEY010000030.1:0-8589 GCA_964430405.1 uncultured Candidatus Saccharibacteria bacterium | reverse complement strand
GTACGCCTCCCTGTCACGGAGGAGATCGCCGGTTCGAATCCGGTCGGGCCCGCCAAATAGTATTTTCGTTGTTGTGACGCAACGCATTAAGTGGCTCTCTAGGTGTTAGAGCCACTTTTTTGTTGCCTAAAGTCCAGTTCAAACCTAGCATCAACATTAACTGCCTTCGTTCTTCATCGTTTCCGTGTTCAAACGAAGTGCCGATGTTAACAACACCGCTAAATACCTCTGACGCTAGTTCTAACCACCGTTCGGCATCTTGTGACGACTTCTCAATCAGTTCCTTAGTTCTAACCTGAGTAGCCTCGTGCTCCGCAACGCGTGCTTTGTAGCGTTCTGACGACATAGTACGAGTCTCAAGTGCTTCATCTAAAGCGACTATCTTATCAGAAGCCTCTTTATAATCTTGCTTCCAGATAGAGAGGTACTGATTACGTTGCTTGAGTCTCTCCAAGTAGAACTGATTTATATACTCTAAACACTTTTCAGACTCTTCTGCCGTTGTCTCAAACTCAGTGACACGCTCCTTAATCTCCGCCTCAATGATGTGTTTGGCTACTTGGGGTTCCTTGCAGTCTACTGTCCTGCTTTTATGGGTACAAACGTAAAACTCGTAATATTTATATGTTTCGTCGGCTAACTTTTTTGCTTTAGTGTAGGCAGTAATGTTGAAGCCACAAGCTTCGCACACTACCACGCCCTTGTAGGGGTAGTTAAGTTTAGCCGTCTTTGCTCTTTTTATAGGCTTTATCCAACCCATCGCTACTTGCGTTTGCAGGAACAACTCAACTGTTATTAGTGGCTTGTAGGTTCCCGATATCCATTCTTCGCCACCGTACTTGAACACACCCGTATACATCCTTCGTTGTAGTAGGTCATTAAGTGTATTTTTGCTTAATGGTTGATTTCTTCGGGATTTAAGTCCTATCATCTCCGCCATCAACCAAAGGTCGTGTAAGGTGTACTGACCAGTCGCACCAGCTTCAAAAAGTTGAATAACTTTTGGTGCATTAATCTGGTCTGGTATTATATTGCGTTCCCCAGGTCTGATAATAGCGTTTAGATAGCCGATAGGTGCAGGCCCAGGATACTGTCCTCTGGTACGCTTCTCTGCAAAACCCTCTTTTACTTGCACGCTCAAATCGTCATTATTCTTCTTGGCAAGAGCTAACTCTATAGCTAGGACCATTTTATCGTCAGGTGTGTTCCTGTATGTGCGGTTGGGAGTATGTATTGCCAGCAATTGACCCCTGTCTAGTGCAAATATGACCCTACCTCCGTCTACGGGGTTACGACTGAGCCTACTAAGTGCCCAAACAGTTATATATCTGGCTTCTCCAGCCTCTATGCGGTCCATCATATCGTTGAATATAGGTCTGCCAGGATATTTTGCACTTCTGTCCTCTGGTGATAGGTAGATTGGTATCAAATCGTTACGCTTAACAATATTCTGTACCTGAGTGTCTTGCTTGGATATTGATAGCGACTGCCTGTCTTCGCGGTCCTGTGACCGCCTTAGATATACGAATGTCTTAGATTTTACGTTGTCAGGTTTCATTCTCAGTTATCTCCCATTGAAGAGAGCCTAGCAGACCCTGATTTATCAATGGGAGGTAACTGGTCTGCTAGGTCTTCATTACTTCTTTTATTATAACCTCTGCCGTCTTGCCAATCTATTGAGCCCCCATATTTGCGACGGTACTCAATATCAACAATCAAAGTAAGTAGGTTGAGTAGATTTATACTGTCCGTACTAAGCTCACTGAGCTTTAGGTGAGACGAAGCTAAATCATTTTCTATTATATCTGACAGAGAGTTATTCTCTAGTCGTTTTGGTATGCCATTTGGCATATATTCCTTTCCGACCAAAAACACACGTTAAAAACGCATATCTTGTCCAGAATGGTTGCCATCTTGACGATTCTCGCAACTGCTGGCAGTTAGTTTTTGTGCTGGCTATTTAGCCCAGACTTAGAGTCTTTACACACCAGTAACTGTAAACTTGGTGCTTTAATGTACTTAACTAGTGTAGCTTACGGTGATTATATTTGCAATAGTTATAGAATCATTGATAAGTATATAAAACCCTGGGAGGGCGTAGAGTAATGCATGCTCAGCTCCCTCTAGTATATAGCGGTGCCATATACACCAACCCCATCAATGGCTAGACCCTTGACAACGACTTTATTATTTTCTTTAGCAACGTCACATACAAAAAGTATAGAGTTACCGCTGGGCTTGTCTTTGCCGTTCCACTGCAACGACTTTGTTCCATCTCCCATATCAGTAAAGTACGGCTTATAAGAGAACGTTACGATGCTAGTATCACTTATATCTACGTAGTTTTGTAAAAAGTTTGCATCTTGGCATGCGCGCTCTGCATCTAATCGGCTAATTTCTTTGGTATCTGGTTTTACTACGTTTTCTTCGGACGGTTTATTTTCGGTTTCCGATTTCTTTGCCTCTTCAGCTTCAGCGTCTGCCTTTCGTTTTTCTTCAGCGTCTGCCCTACGCTTTGCTTCCGCCTCTTGCTCGGCTCTTTGCTTAGCAGCTTCGGAATCCTTTCGAGCTTGTATCTCTTCCGCTGTAAAACGATATATAATAATTGATTCTTGCACGATTTTATCTTTTTTATTTGCACTAATGATAATGGTATTCTCGCCTTCTTGTAAATCAACGTCTGCAGAATATTTACCCCTGTCAATTTGAACAGGCTTATCATTCACCTTAAGCATTGTGCCACTATCCGCACCAGCAATTGAGCCAGTAACTTTGTAACTTGCATCTTCAGTTTCAATCCTGCCATTTTTTACATTATCAATGGTTATAGTCGGGGGTGCATTTATGCCTAGAACAATGACATATCCAAAAAAAAGAGTTGCGGCTACTGTACTTGCAATTCTCCAGCCCCTACTCCAATTAACATACCTCCAAACCAAATATATGCCTACTGGAGCAAAAAAGATTAACATTAATATTGCGAGCCAATGGCTCATATACCATTTTTGATGAGTTTGTCTATTATGGGTCTTACTCATAAGAATTCTCCTAAATATTACTTACTATCTTAACAGACAACAAAGACTTTCGCTGGTATGTAGCCGACTTCGGGTGTTCCGACCTGCCAAAAAGGCAGTCGGAAACCCTCGTGCTTAGAGTGCCTTCGCTTCGCTTCGACACTCGTATTTTATTAAATAGTCTCTTTAAAGCCATATTCGTCACGCAGTACGTGCAATAGTTCTATACCAAACTTTTTCATATCATCATCTGACATAGAGGCAAAATGATTCTCTTTCGGCTCTTCTTCTACGGCAGTTTCAGAATTACGACCAAATTCATTAATAGCCTTACGTTCTAACCACCACTTAGAAGTACTTAAATCACCTTTATTTATGGCCTCAATGACTACTTGCTTAGCGGTACTTGTAGGATAAGCTTGAGCCTTTGCTATTATGTCAGCAAATTTCTCGTCGCTTCGCAGTCTATTGTAGTAGGCTTCATGTGATATACCAGATTGCCAACACGCCTCCCGTACATTTAAGCCGTTATGGAATGAGCTCACTAATAAACTGACGACTTCTGGCGTAATGACGGTAGGTCTACCTGGTGTTTTACTCATAATTGACTACTCCTCAACCTATTAAGCCAATATAAGTAGTCGGTAGGTAAGCTACCAGCATCGTTGATATTCTTAGTAATATCGGCAAAATAGTTCCACACTTGTTCCGCGACGGTCCGCCAAGAAACAAGCTCACCTACATGGTGGGCTTTTTTCGTGCTTAAGTATTTTGAGACTTAATACAAGTAAACAAATTAATCAGCCTCTGATCTGCTACCCGTAAGCCCTAATGCACAAACAGCCTATTGCTCTGTTTCGATACTCTCTAATTGAATGTACTCACTAACCTTCTTTTGCTGTCTGTACTCCTTGAGATACTGGCTTATGTCTTTGATTTTTATTCTGATTATAGAAATTTTTGACCGTTGATCATCTATCTTTTCGGTAACATTAATGATGAAGTAATCGCTATCGGTAGATATCACATTGCTAACGTCGCCCGCCTTCATTGTAAATATCTTATCTGCTACTTGCTCGGGCAGATTGGCCCTACCCTTTTCAACTACTCCAATATCTCCACCAAGAGGCTTTGTTTCTGGATCCTCAGACGATGTCTTTGCGACATCTGCAAAAGCTTTGCCGGCTTTGATTTCTTCCAATATCTTCTTAGCCCTTATCGGAGCATCCTTATCTAAACGCTTAGCCACCTCTAGCCGCAACCGTCCATTGTAATCTGCTCTCCTGAAATCTTGAATACTCCTAAAATTATACGAATCAAATATTATCTGCTCTAGATCACCACCCCTAGCTCTTAGATCTTCTATATCTTTATCGATTTTAGAACCATCAACTGTAATACCGTGCTCTTCGGCAAGGCTACGAGCAATCTGGTCCTCAATAGCCCTGTCTAACGAGGCTCTCTTGAAGTGTTTAATTTGCCTCTTGCCATCTTCAGAATTAAGATCAGTAGTACCATGCTGATAAAGCCAGTTGATATTTGGGCTTAAGGTAAATAGATAACTTTCATAAGATACAAATTCACCATCAACCTTCGCAACAGGAAATGGAATGATCTGAGATACTCTGTATGCAAAATCACTAGTGCTTTGTCTTTTATAGAGCTGTAACGCTGTAATCATACTCAACAATACCAGAGCTAACGATGTTAATATTAATGAAATTATTACTATACGATGCTTAGAGTGCTGAAATGGATACTTAAATTGACGCCCTTTGCTTAAAATAGCATCACGATGTTCTGAAACGGTATCATTAGTAACCCTACCAGTGGGAGTATTCGATACTGATGACTTTTCTTTACTTGCTTTAGATTTGAATTTATTCAATATTTTTGGCTTGCTCATCTAGCTCCACTCCGCTTTCTTTAATAGCCGTTACTATCTTGGCCTGTGTCTGTGCCGGCCTCGGAACCTTAGTTATAACAAAATCTCCCACCAAGGTTTGTATAATTATTGTACCAAATCCTAACACCGTTTCTAACATTCCGTGAATTTCATAATTAACACTTAATATTCTGTGCAAATTAATATCATTCACGCTTCGGCTCTTAAATATTCCTTTTTGCTTAAATTGCAAAAAACGCTGATCCGTAACTATACAGACACTGTAATGCCAACCGATCCAATAATACATAAACCCCAGCATACCCAAAATCAATCCGATAAAAACCGGGCTAAAAAACTGGATGAAGAAATTACTCATATCACTAGCGTTGCGACTGCCATAAAGCCCGAACAGTGCTCCGACCAAAACTGTAATCATGATAATAATGAGCCCTTTTCGCATAACAATCGGGTGTCGCTTGAATACAAAACGTACTTCCTCATTTTCGAATTGACCCGGAAAATCTAGTTTCGACATCACATCTTATTATACAGTAAAATAGCCTGTCTATTTGCCGAAACCCGACTTATAACTAAATGCTTGAGCTCGCTCTCGTAATTTTATATTAAAAAACCCTGCAAACGCAGAGTATTTTAACTGGTACCCCCGAGAGGAATCGAACCTATATCATCTCCTTAGGACGGAGCTACTCTATCCATTGAGCTACGGGGGCGGATATAATGAGCCTTCTAATTATAGCTTATTTCTTTTTTAAAACTACCTTGCCACGAACCACTGGACCCTGAGCGGTGTCGTATTCACCATATATTTCATCTTGCTTAAACCACAAGTCAATCTCTTGATTTGCTTCCTCGGCATTGCCCGATGCGTGAACAATATTCGGCAATGTTGCACCAATAGGATTAGTGTAACCTCGAGTTATATGAGTGTAATCTCCCCTTATGGTCCCTGGAGCTGAATCTTTAGGATCTGTAGCACCAACCATTTTTCGAACGTGAGAAACTGCTTCAATGCCTTCAAGCACAAACACAATAACTGGCGTTTCAGTCATTTGCTTCAGCGTAACGTTATATATGTCTTCGCCCCATCTACTTATAAGCCCACTTATGCCTTCGTAATGTTTATGGAAATGAAGTTCATCTGGCGCAATCATCTTCATTGCCACAATCTTTAAACCCGCTCTTTCGAATCGTGTGATAATCTCACCTATTATGCCTCTTTGAATAGTGTCTGGTTTTAAAATTATTAACGTACGTTCCATGTGGCTCCTTTTCGTAAACTTGATTTATTTTATATTATTTTAACAGATAGTAATATCAGTAAGAATATCGCAAGAAATACTCGATACCAACCAAACCAATAAAGCCCCTTGTTGCTTAATATTTTTAGGAGTATATGAATAGAGAGTATGCCTGTAATGAATGATATTACGTTTGCAATAATGAAAGCCGGGGTATCACTTCTGATAAAACTAATACCTGAATCACTAACTAAAACCTTTAGCGAGGCTCCGGCTATAATCGGCACGCTCATTAAAAAGCTCCACTCTGCGGCAATTTTTGCTTTAAAGCCCATCTTCATGGCCGCCAACATAGTAACGCCAGATCTTGAAGAACCCGAAATTAATGCCAAGCATTGAGCTAGGCCAATCAATAGGGCCTGTTTATATGATATTTTTTTAAGATCTTTATTAACTGGAATATCAGGCTTTGGTAGCCACCGAACCGAGAAAATCATTACGACACCAATTATTAGCAGCATTGCAGTCGCGGTGACTGGCCCATGCAAATACTGCTCTATGATACCCTGTAACAAAAAACCACACATAACCGCTGGAACAGTAGCTATAGACAACTTTAATGCAAGATTAAAATCGCGCTGCTTGATGATATCACTCAGTATCTGAATAAATCTTTTAAGGTAATACCAAATAACAGCAAACAATGTACCAAAGCTTATTAATACATCTAATTCAAATGAACTTGGATCATTAAGTAGTCTACTGAAAATTAACACATGGCCAGAACTAGAAACTGGCAGAAACTCTGTTACACCCTGAATTATGCCAAGAATTATTATAGTAATTATGTTCATTTACTAGTATTGTACTTTGTTTAGCAACATATTTAAACTTGAACAAACTTTGCCCAAGATTATAGATATTAAGTCAATATAAATTATGTGTTCATTATCAGTCTTACTGATGAAAGTGGCATTATGTATTCAATTACACTAGAATGTACTTATGGTTCATTATCTCTCCGACACTATTGTAGAATTTATGGAATATCTAGAAATTGAACAAAATAGATCTTTAAAGACCATAGAAAATTATCAAAGATACTTAGAAAGATTACTGGAATTCAGTGGCGATATAGATATACAAAAAATTACGCCCGAACTAATAAGAAAATGGCGACTTTGGCTAAATAGGATTAACGACATTCACGGAAATACTATTTCTACAACTACTCAGAATCACCATCTAATCGCGCTACGCTCTTTCTTAAAATTTTGTTCAAAAAAAGACCTGTTTACACTGCCCCCAGAGAAAATTGAGCTCGCACGAGTCAAACGCAAGCAGGTCACCTTTTTAAACACCGAAGAACTTGAGGCTCTATTTGCACAGCCGGACATCTCCATAGACATTGGACTAAGGGATCGCACTATCTTGGAGCTGCTATTTAGTGGTGGCCTGCGTGTTTCCGAGCTCTGTTCGCTCGATAAATCGCACGTTAGTACGAAGCGCAAAGAGTTTACTGTTAGGGGTAAAGGACAAAAAGATCGGCCAATATTCATGAGCCCAGTAGCGGCTTCGTGGATAAACAAGTATCAAGACGCCCGGAAAGACAGCTCCCCCGCCATGTTCATACGCTATGGCGGCTCTAAAACCAAAGACAACACGGGCGACTATCTACGATTAACACCGCGTAGTATTCAACGTATTATTAGCAGATATGCAAAATTAGCGGGCATCACTAAAAAAGTAACTCCACACACACTCAGGCACAGCTTTGCCACCGATCTTATTATGAACGGGGCTGATATCAGAAGCGTTCAAACAATGCTCGGGCACAGCGATATCTCAACCACGCAGATTTATACACATATAACTGATCCACACCTAAAAGAAGTGCACAGTAAGTTTCATAGAGATGTATCTCCGAACTAATAGGGCGCTATAAGCAGTTGCCAAGATCTTTGAACCCTGCAGCCTGATCAGTAATTTCATAGTATTTACAAATACCATCTCCGCCAACCACTGCAGCATCCGGCAAATTATCGATCATAACACCATTATTAATCTTAAAAGTCTGCTTAATACGCTTAAAGGCACTTCCCGCCCTGCCTGTAACATCTACCTGGAAGGTACTACCCGCCAGTTCGACCTCGTTTCCAGCGCTGTCTTGTAACGCAAGCTGTATGCCCGTTGAGCCATAAAGTGAATGGGACCTAACATATAGAGCACTACTACTAAAATTAAAGCTGTTTAGCGAAAGGACTTGCTGACAAGAGTATCCATTAAAGGAGTTTGTATCGGTACTGTTGTAGCATCTTGATGACTGAACTCGATCTTGATCGCTGACGCTACCTGGATAATTAACAGTGTATTGGCCCAGAGCGCCACTGATTGGGTTCAAAAATAATACATTCTGATGCAAGTT
>CAYSEY010000029.1:610-8744 GCA_964430405.1 uncultured Candidatus Saccharibacteria bacterium | reverse complement strand
TAAAAAGACCGAAGAAGCTGAAGAAGGTGAAGTTGTAGACGATAAGAAAGAAGAAGATAAATAAGTCGCTTCTGAGCGTAAAGTCGGTGTATGGAAAAACCTATCTCAAAAGAAAAGAATGAAATTGTAAGTTCTGGCCAGGAGTTTCTAGGCAAAAAAATAGTCATTCATTTTGATCGGCCGTTGGGTACAAAACATCCTAAATTTGACTGGATATATCCTGTTAATTATGGCTTTGTTCCAGGTACTAAGGCTGGTGATGGGATGGAAATTGATGTCTATTACCTTTCTGCTAGCGAACCGTTGCAGGATATTGAGGGCACTTGTATTGGCTACGTACACCGCCTTGATGACAACGAAGATAAGCTAATCGCCACCGATGGAGCCATACCCACTGAAGAAGAAATAGAGGCAATATTAGCGTTTCAAGAGCAGTACTACAAACATGAGATTGTGTTAAGCGATGAATAAACGTGACTACTACGAGGTACTGGGTGTCGAAAAATCAGCCAGCCAAGATGAGATAAAGAAAGCTTTTCGAAAAAAGGCAGTTGAACTGCACCCGGATCGTGGTGGCGATGAAGCTAAGTTTAAAGAACTGAATGAAGCTTACGAAGTCTTAAAAGATGAAAAGAAACGTCAGGCTTATGATCAATTCGGTCATGCTGCTGGCGCTGACCAGGCAGGTGGTGGTGCATACGGCGGGGGTGGCAACCCTTTTGAAGGATTCCAGGGTGGCCAAGGATTTGGCGGAGAGGGCATTCATTTTGATTTTGGCGGCGGCGGATTAAATGACATCTTTGATATGTTCTTTAATGGCGGCGGCGGGAATCGTACTCGTGATATCGAAATTGCTTTAACTATTGATTTTGAAGAAGCGGTGAGTGGTGTAACCAAAGAAATAAGTTTAAGGGTGGCTGACCACCAGGGTGGCGGGCGTAAGCAAGAAGAGGTTAAGATTAAAATTCCGGCTGGTATTGATAATGGGCAAGCTATTAAGCTTGAGGGCAAGGGAGAGGTTAATGCACAAGGCCAGCGAGGCGATCTGTATGTGCGTATTCAGGTGAGGCCAGATAGTCGTTTTGAACGGGATGGACATGATATTGTTTCGAGGATAAAGATTGATATGATTCAGGCAGCCTTAGGTACTGACTATCCCGTCGAGACTATTGAGGGCGAAGCAACGCTCAAAATACCCCCAGGTACGCAGCCAGGAAAAATTTTTAAAATGTCTGGCAAAGGCATGCCAATAATTAATTCAGATAAAAATGGTGACCACATTGTTGTTGTTGACGTAGGTGTGCCGACCAAACTAAGTACAAAGCAAAAAGAGTTGTTGCAGGACTTCGAAAAGACCTCCAAAAAACGTCGCTTTTGGTAATTTACATAGTTGAGCTTGTAGGACTATACTTTAAGCATAACTATTTTATTCAATGAACATTGGTTTTGATATTATATTTTTAGCTGTTTTAGCTGCTTCCACCGTGGGCTGTTTCTTTTTAGGTGAAGAAAAATCTCAACGATTAATGATAGGGGTGTTAGTTGGTGGGCTGGCGGCTAATATGCTGGCGGTGCCATTGGCAAAATTAATGCCCGATAACTTCACAATCAACCCAGGCTTAATTTCGGTTGGAATGATAGTGATTTGTGTTGTAATTGTATTAGTTGGCAAAAACGTGCGTGACTCTAAATGGCCAAGGAGCAAGTTTAAGGCTGTAGTATCGGGCTTTTTAGCCGGATTTGCTGGCTTGAGCCTGGCAATTACGAGCATGCCCGAAGTAACTCGTAGCCAACTAACTACAGAGCATAACTTAGCAGCAATTGCTTATGACCTCCGCCTACTATCGGTTGGTGCGCTAATTATATGGTTACTAGCAAGCTATTTGATGGTTGGTAAAGCTAAAAAGTAGTTGACTCGAAAGCTTTTTGATCTGTATCATTACTTGGTTGTATAAAAAATGCTATTTTTAGCCGAAATAATAGACTAAAATTAAAGCATAAGTAATTATTCTATAAAGGAGCATTAAATGAAAATATTAATTCTTGCTCGTCCAAACCGTAAGAATGGTGCCGAAAGACTTACGGAGGCAGCCCTTCAAAGGGGTCATGATGCTCGGATTGTTGACTATACTCGTTGTTATTGCAATGTGGTTAAAAGTAAACCACAAGTATATTATGAAGGAAAAGTGTTAGAGGGAATTGATGCGATAATCCCACGAATCTCGATTGCTAGCCAATCCTACGGGAGTGCTATTATTAGACAGTTTGAAATGATGAATGTATTTTCTACTACCGGATCACTAGCCTTTATTCGAACAAGAGATAAGTTGCGCAGTATGCAGCTTCTCGCGCGACATGACATAGATATACCCAAAACAGTAGTTGCGAACACCACCGACTCCGTTGATGAACTAATAGCGATGGTTGGCGGCGCCCCCCTTATAGTAAAGCTTGCCAGGGGTAGTCAGGGTATGGGCGTTATGTTAGCCGAAACTCGGAGCGCGGCAAAGGCAATTATTCAGGCCTTTTATTCTCAAAAAGTGAATATTCTAGTGCAAGAGTTTATTGAAGAATCTGGTGGCGCAGACGTACGAGTCTTTATTATTGGTGGCAAGATAGTTGGTGCTATGAAGCGCCAGGCGCCAGAAGGTGAATTTCGTTCTAACATCCACTTGGGCGGTGAAGGGATCCCGATAAAGCTTACACGATCTGAGCGTCAGATGGCATTGGGTGGGGCTAAGGCTATGAATTTGGATATTGCTGGCGTTGACTTATTACAAGCCGAGCGCGGCCCCTTGGTAATGGAGGTTAATGCATTTCCGATGTTTAGCGGTATAGAGGATGTAACGGGCCAAGATATTGCCGGCAAGATGATTGAATATGTAGAAGATCATGTTCCCAAGAAACGTAAACGAGATAAGGTAGGAGCCTAAAAAGGTTTCAAAGTAGGTCTTTTTAAGGTATACTCTCTTAGAAATTTGGTATTGGCAAAATCGTGAAAGTTTTACTGATCAACAACAACACATATTACAAAAACCGACTTCAGGACCTCTTGAAGCGCCACGAGCTCACCATAATTAACTACGATCAGGTAGCGGGGTATGATATTGAGCCCTTTGACGTAATTGTACTTTCGGGAGGCGGTATCGTAGAGGACGGCAGGAAAAGATCCCTAAAGAGGTTCTCACATTTGTATGAAGACCAGATTGAACTTGTTAAACAGGCCAAGAAGCCAATTATTGGTATCTGCCTTGGCTGTCAAATAATTGGATTTGCATACGGTGCCGAGATTCACCGTTACTTCAAGAGTCGTCGTAAGGGATTGTTCCCGATCGTTGCTATTAAACGCAATAAGATTATGGCTGGCCAAGAAGAAGCGATGGTATTCCAGTCGAACCACTGGATAATTACTGAATTACCAAATGAATTAATTTGTATTGCAGCGTCAGATGAAGGTGCAGAAATTATCAAAGTGAAAAATATGCCTCTATGGGGAGTGCAATTCCACCCAGAACGTGAAAAGCCAGGTGGTGAGGGCCGGAAGATATTCAATAGAATTCTTAAGATAGTTAGCGAAAAGCACCTAGCTACTTAAAGTGTTCTGCTGAATGATAGAAATTTGTAATTATCCTCTCGGCAATCTCAGGATCATAGTGTGGTGGGGTATGAATATTTGTGAACCACCTGAATGGAACACGCTGTTTTAACCAATTAGAAACTGTTCTGTGGCCATGATAGGTAGTGTATTCAGGGTGGAACTGAACTCCAAAGATCGGTTTAGTCTTGTGTTCGAAAGCTTGAATGTTTTTACGGTGTGAAATTGCCGTTTGCCTGAGTTCGCCCGGCAAGTGTCGAACAGAAGAAATATGGTTCTCAAAGGCGTAGAACTTCTGTGGCATCTTATCGAATAATCTTGAAGGGCTAGTGACATAGACTTTCGTCCAGCCTATCTCTGGGTATTCATAATGCTCTATTGAGGTAAAGTCTGATAGGGCAGCGACAATGGATTGAAATCCAAAACACACCCCTAGCATAGGTAAGCCGGCCTTCTCAACTCTATGAATGAAGGGTTTAAGCCTTTTATATATTTCACTTAGCTCGTTTACATGTGCTTTTGAGCCAGTAAGTATTACATGACTGTATGGCTCGAGATTCTTTGGTAGGGGGCGTTCAACTGAGTGTAGAACACTACTCTTTGCACTGAAGTGACGGTGAAACTGGCTACATCGAACACATTTTTTGTGCACAGAATTATCAATAATTAGTATTTTTTTGGACATTTAATCAATTATACAGCTAGCATAACGATTTTGGAATTACCAGGTTAGCCAATCTGTAGGCATTTTACATACTATTTAACCTGTTGCTAACCTGATCGGTAAGCTCGTACCTGTAAAATACTACTTGAAATATCTAGTAATATGTGCTATAATTTGTCCACTTTGTGGGAACCCCCGCAGAGCCGTTCACTGACAATTCCGCCTAGGCGGACATCTCCCCTAGGAGGGAAAATGCAAGGTACCTTCAAGTACGCTGGATTCGGCGCGATGATGTCCATACCGGATCTCATCCGCCGGCTCACCACCGACGACAACCCACTCGACGCCGACGCCATCATGGCTTCTGCCCTGACGGCATCCGTACCCGGCTGGAGCCTCGGCTACTTCGGCAGCTCCAAGACCTGGGCCGGCCGTGCCACGGCCGACATCCAGCCCAGCGACGACGACCACATCTGCGTGGTTGTGGTCGAACTGCCCATCCGAGCACTCGATCGCCTCAGCATCGTCGAAGGTGTTTACACTGGTCGATATCGATTCGACAACGTGTACATCTCGGAGGTCGATGAAGAGGTCCTTGTGACGCGTCTGCGCCGCAAGGATCGAGAGGAAGAGCCGGGCAAGAGCTCGGTGAAGTACGTGGCAAGGATGATCAAGGGGGCCTTGGCCAACAACGTCCCCCTGGATTACATCCTCGACGCCATCCTGGGCCGTGCAGGCTTCGATCATACCGATCTGGAGAAGATCTTCCACGAGGAGATGTACTCCGAAGAGGTGGCCGAGGCCGGCGATGTCATGCGCGAGTGGGCTTCAGCCCACCTGCACGTGCCGGCATGATGTGAACGTCCCCGCCCCTGGCTTCGGCCAGGGGCGGGGAAACCTCAACATTTGTTTAGAAATTAGTTATTAACTAATGGCTGATTTCTGAGTAAATAAAAAGCCCCGATAATTCGGGGGCTTTTATTGGAGGGCCCAGTGAGACTCGAACTCACGACACCCTGCTTAAAAGGCAGGTGCTCTAACCAACTGAGCTATGGGCCCTGAAATGGTTGGATTTAACCTGAATATTGTACTGTTTTTAAGGTTAAAAATCAATATAGCAAATGTTGGTGTTGATGTTTCTATACTTTGTTAATAATTGTTACAATAGGTTGAAAGGAGATACTGTATGTCATTTCAAGCATACTTAGATAATATTGAAACGAAGACCGGTAAGACACCGAACGAGTTTATTCAACTGGCAAAAGCCAAGGGTTTTAGTAGGGAAACTAAGTCTAACGAAATAGTGGATTGGCTCAAACAAGATTTTGATTTGGGTCGTGGACATGCAATGGCTATGGTGCATGTTATTAAGAACGGCGCTAAAATTGGTGACAAGCATGTAAATAGTGGCAGTTCACACAGTGATAATAGCAACGAGCTACGACTTGACGGAATTAATAATAGATAATCTCTATTGGTCTGGATGGGCCAAGACTTGGTGTTTGGTATAATTATAAACATGAAAACAATACTGGTAGATGCAATAGATGGTATCGTCTTGAAAGACGGTAAGCTTTTTCAGGAAATGTTCGAAATGCTTGAAAACTTTCCTAATAGAAAAATTGTACTTACTGGAGCAAACGATGAGCAGTTCAAGCAGTTCAATCTCGATAAAGTACCATACGAAGTATTTACCCTAAAACACAACCCTGAGAAAACCGATCCAAAATACTTTGAGATAATGCTGAATAAGTATGGTCTACAAAATGATGAAGTGGTATTTTTTGAGCACAATCTAGAGGCTGTAAAAAGTGCTGAAAAGGCTGGGATAAAAACTTACTATTATGACTCAGCAAAAAGAGATATTACTAGCCTAAAGGCTTTTCTGAGCTCAAGCATATAATATTATGTTCGCTGATATAATCTAAAGTATGCTTGGCCAAGTATCTGCAGTTATAGCCTCAATAATATTGATTGGACTAATGGTATTCCAATTTATGTTGATACTTGGTCGTCCGCTTGGTCATTATGCTTGGGGTGGTCAGCACAAGGTTCTACCTACAAAACTTCGTGTTGGTAGCGTTGTTGCTATTCTAATCTATATTTTGTTTATAGTTATATTGCTCGATGAATCTGGTGTTACGTCGGTTATATCTAATTCGTTTTTAAGCCAATATGGTATCTGGGTGCTATGTATTTACTTCCTTATTGGTGTTCCGCTCAATACGTTATCACGGAGTAAACCAGAGCGAAACGTAATGGCTCCAGTTGTCGCAACCCTCTGCGCCTTAACTTTTATAGTAGCCTTAGTTTAGCAAAACCCTCACGCTTGAGCTTGAGCAATTTCGAAGCTTAGTATTGGGTAATGCGACGGCCAACAGTCATTATCTTGTGTTGTATATCTGTACTGATGGGCACATTTTTAGGGTACTTCTATTATTACGAACCAAATATGGCATGGTTAGTATTTGTCTTGGTCGCTTTGGGTTGCGCCTGCTTACTGGGTAAACAGACACGTTTTGTTCCGTTAGTTTTGTTATCGGTCGTGGCGGGTGTTAGCCTAACTACGAATTTTCAAAATTATCGTGCCGCAAAGGGCTTATCTAGTTTGGCTTATCAGAAGGTAGAAGTTGAAGGGGAAATTAAGGGCGATCCATATTGGGACGCAGATCGAAACTTTGTTTTTACAGCGACTAATCTAAGAGTTAATGGACAGCCAAAGTATGGTGATCTTAAGGTTAAAACGTTTTCGGCAACCAGCCAAGAGGGCAACAAGGTACTTATTAAGGGAAAGATATTCCCAATTCGTGCCAAGCCGAACTATCAAATTAGTTACGCGACTGTCGCAATTGTTAGCCACAAGCAACCGTTTTTAGTTCAGGCTAAGCAAGTACTGTATTCTGGTGCCGATAGGGCACTAGACCAAACTACGGCCGGGTTTATAAAGGGTATCTTAGTAGGATCTCGAAGTAGTTTACCTCAACCAAACCAAGATAGTCTCAACTCTGTAGGCCTCTCTCATATAGTTGCGGTATCTGGCTATAATCTAACGATTCTAGTCGTTTTGCTTCAAAGACTATTACGAAAGAAATGGTTATGGGGGAGTTTGTTACTTTCACTAGGATTGGTGTGGTCGTTCACTCTCTTAACAGGTGGTTCAGCTTCGATAGTGCGAGCAGCGATAATGGCTAGTGCGTTTTTGCTAGCTAGTTACTACGGTAGGCCTCTGAGTGTGTTTACATGCTTATCCTTAACGGCAGCTATTACGGTGATTGTGAACCCTGTAGCTGCTATAGAAGATTTGGGCTGGCAACTATCATTTTTATCACTCACCGGAATAGTAATATTAAGTCCTTTAATCAGTAAAGTATTACCGAAAAAGACTAAGGTACTTAGCGAAGTAGTATCCGTAACGTTGGCTGCTCAAATTGCAACCGTTCCATATATACTCTACGTATTTGGTAGCTATTCTATTCTGGCGGTAGTTGCGAATTTTGTTGTTATGCCGCTCATACCGTTTTTGATGTTAGTAGGCTTCGTGGCATCACTGGTGGGAGTTTTGATTCCTAACTATGCATATTTAGTCGGTAAACCAATCGACTGGTTGGTGGGTGAGCTCTTTAGATTCATAGGGTACCTACAATCTCAACAGGGGTTTGTATTTGCTACTAAGCCGCAACTTAGTGCTCTACTGATATGGTATTTATGTTTAAGTTTGCTAGGCATCATTGTTTATCATCGTCGCCTAACTACCCAGTCACTGTCTTTCCAATCTACAGATCAAATGCTAAAATAACGGAGTATTTTAATCTGTAAATTAGCTAGGAGTTCTACTATGTCTGGTCACAGCAAATGGGCGTCAATCAAGCATAAAA
>CAYSEY010000029.1:0-600 GCA_964430405.1 uncultured Candidatus Saccharibacteria bacterium | reverse complement strand
TGCCGAGATTGCTGTAGCTGCCCAGGATGGTGCAGATCCGGCAATGAACTTTAAGTTGCGTTTGGCCATACAGAAGGCCAAAGCCGCCAATGTCCCAGCCACCAATATAGAACGAGCAATTGCCAAAGGTAGTGGCCAGGGTGGGGGCGCAAAACTTGAAGAGCTGGTGTATGAAGGATATGGTCCGGCAGGAGTAGCAATAATGGTAAAAGCACTTAGTGATAATCGTAACCGCACTAGCCCGGAAATTAAATCAACATTCTCTAAGCATGGTGGTAGCATGGGGGGGCAGGGATCTGTAGCGTATTTGTTTGAGCAAAAAGGTGTGATTATTTGTAAACCTGATGCCGAAAAAGACAACCTAAGTCTAGCTGCAATCGAGGCTGGCGCTGATGATATAGACGATACTGGCCAGCAATTAGTGATATTCACTTCTCCCAACAAGTTAGAAAATGTCCGCGACGCTTTGGGCGAAGATAATATCGATAGTGCGGAGGTTAAGCAAGAGCCTAGCCAAACAGTAGTTGTGGAAGACGAATCTAAGGCAAAAACTATTCTGAATTTAATGGAAGCTTTAGATGATCTTGATGATGTGGTTGA
>CAYSEY010000028.1:0-8865 GCA_964430405.1 uncultured Candidatus Saccharibacteria bacterium | reverse complement strand
GAACCAATCAACCAACAATACTGGAACAGGCATCGAGATAGGTGGTACTACAGATACAGTTCAGAATAATCGGGCTGTCAATAACTTAGTCGGTTTTGGCATCGTAGGTTTCGATGGTGCTATTAGTAGTAATGTGGCTGATTCAAACAACGATGGGTTTATGGTGTTTGGTGGTAATAATAGCTTAGATAACAATCAGGTTATTAATAACGTTGAAAATGGTGTCGAAATCGCCAGTGGCTCGGACCATAACTTAACCCAAAACTATATTGGTGTTACGAATGCTGGCGTAGTGGCTAGCAATGGGGCGGATGGAATATTTACGGAGGGCACTAGTGGCGCAACAATTGGCGGTAGTAACGTGGGTGACCGTAACTACATATCTGGCAATGGTGGTAACGGCATTCATATTTTTGCGTGTGGGACTAACATTACTCAGAGCGTAACGGCCATTGGCAACTACATTGGCACTAATTTAAGTGGTGATATTGAAACTGGGTACGGCAATGGCGGTTCTGGTGTGCAGATTAACGAACAAGAACTATTTGGTTGCGGTGGTGGAGGCGGTGGTGGAGGATCTATCTATCAAAATATAATTGGTGGCGATGGAGCAGGCGAGCAGAATGTAATTGCCGGTAATGCCGAAGATGGTGTGCGTATATTCCAGGCGCCAAATACTGATGTATTCTCAAATACAGTATTGCCAAATACAATATTTGGTAATGAAAACCTTGGCATTAACTTAGCCGCAGATACTGATAATGACGGTTCTGCAGATACTGATATTGGCCCTAATCCACTCAACAATGACTTAATGAGCTACCCGGCAATAAACGCAAATTACTATTTGAATCGACCAACCATCAATACAGCTCAGTTTAACGGTAATCAGCTAACGATTAATTATGATTTCCAGGCCAATCAGGCTGACAATTCGTCGTTATTGCAAAGTGATCTTATAGGCTATCGGCTCGATTTCTATATTAACGACAGCGCTCAGGATGGCGCATATGCTGGCTATAACCAAAGCAAAGCACATATCGGCAGCTTTATAGTTAATGGTTCTGAGGTGGGTGCCTCGCACGTGTTTACCTCGTCAGAAACTCTAAATACTACAAAGAGTATTAACGCTACAGCAACTGTACTGTGGAAAGTCTACACCTGTCCAAATGACGACGATAAGAGCGGGAGTGGCCCTCCTTACGGCTCCTGTGGCGGTGGAGGCGGGGGTATATTCTAGACCGACATACGTTAAAGTAATTGTTATCGCAGAATATAATATTCAGGATTGTAATTATTCTATTTACAACTTAGTAAAAAAGTTGTATAATAGCTAACACTTTACAGGAATTTATAAAAAACCTGAAAAGAGTTCGTTCCAATCCGACTAAAACAGAAAGGTGGTGAGTGCGATGCTTCGCATTGCACTTTTGCAGCTGTTGCGAAACAAGCTGCTAAACGGCGCACTGGTTTTCGCGTCTCTGGTGGTGGTTCTCTTGGTGGTTACACCGAGCGCCATCAAGGAGGCCGCGATCCAGAAGCCACAGAACTACCTCCGCGCGACGGGTACGGATGTCTTCGTGCTCGATCCGAGTGCGTTCGACTACGCCAGTAACAGCATCCTCACATTGGAGGATCTCGAAAGAGTCAGAGCTGTCGATGGCGTGGAAGACGCGACCGGTACAATCTTCACATTCACCAACGCCGAGAAGGGTGACCAGCATTTGAGTGTCACCCTGCAGAGCTTCGAACCAGGCAAGCCGTATGGTGGGCCATGGAAGATTGTGGAGGGCAGGAATGTCCAAAACAATGGTGAAGTGGTTGCCGACGAGAGCCTCAAGGGAGACCTTGGCCTTCGTCTTGGTGATCCTTTGAAGATTGGCCAATCCGAGTATGAGGTTGTCGGTTTTTCCGGCGAGACCTCGGCGATTGGCAAGCAGATGGTGTTCATCACAACCGAGGACGCCATGGCCAAGCTGTTCAAGGCGCCGGTGATTACTCACATTCAGGTGAGCACGGCCGATTCAGTAGGTGTATCGCAACGAATTCGCGATTTGGGCTTGCATGCCTATGATCGCGATGAGTTCGTGGCCGCCAATGATGAGTATTGGGAGAAGCAGATTGCTCCTACGCTCGACATGGTGCTGAGTGTGGCTGAAGGGGCAGGGTTTGCCCTGTTCCTATTGCTTGCCCTGGTGTCGGTTTTGAGCCGTCGCCGCATGCTTGGCGTTTACCGGGCGCTAGGTGCCAGCCTGCCGAGGTTGGCGGGCGTTGAGGTTGTTCGTAGCTTGTCTGCGGCGATCGTCGGCATTGCGCTCGGAGTTCTGCTGAGCATTCCGTTCACCATTAGTGTCAATCAGGGCTCTCCTGGCCTCGACGCCAGCGTGAACACTGAGCTTGTCATGGTTTCGGCCGTGACAGTGCTTGGAGCCTTACTCGTAGCACTGATCCCGAGCTTCATCTACATCGGGCGAGTACCGCCCGCGACCGCAATCAAGGAGGGGTGATGTCAACACCCGTAGTAACACTCGAAGGAGTTGGCTTCACCTACAACCCCGGGAAGCGCAACTCCAAGACTATCTTTGAAGGAGTCGATCTAACGATTGGCGCCGGACAGATGGTCGGGCTGGTGGGGCCATCCGGGAGCGGCAAGACGACGCTGTTGGGCATTATGGCTCACCTGCAGGCTCCAACTGATGGCAAGGTCTGGTTCTACCAGACCGAAACCACCGGCTGGGGGCTGTATAAGGTGCGGCGTGATCACATCGGCTTGGTTACCCAGACGGGTGATCTCGATCCGAGCCTGACGGCCCTGCAGAACGTGTGGCTTGCCCCACGCTTGTTTGGCAAGAAGGTGAGTCGCAAGGAAGGCCAAGAAATCCTCCGCAAGGTGGGTTTGCCAGAGGACGCCTGGGGTTCACTCCCCAAGGAGCTCTCTGGCGGCGAACGTCAGCGCGTTGCTATGGCGCGTGCGTTGGCCTGCAAGCCATCGATCATCTTCGCCGACGAGCCCACTGCCAACTTGGATGGGCCGAGTAAGTCGGAGGTGCTCGATGCCATTCGGTCGGCCAAGCCGGCTGACTGCGCTGTAGTGATTGTGAGCCACGATGTTGATGTGGTGAGCGAGCATTGCAGCCGCATCCTCCGTATGGAGGACGGTACAATCAGCGAGGGGTAATCCTTGCATACAAAAAGGCCCGGGTCGAAATTTCGACCCGGGCCTTTCAGCTGTTCGTTAACAATTAGTCGTAAAAATGGTATAAATATAACTAATCATGAAAGATGTAATCAGTAAAACAAAAAAATACCCAACTCCATTCTATGTCTTTGACTTAGGGAGGGTTGAGAAAAATTATCAGGAAATTCATAAATCGCTACCTGGTGTAAGAATTCATTACGCAGTAAAGGCTAATCCAAGCTTAGGTATTCTTGAGCGACTAAATACTATTGGTTCGGGTTTTGAAATTGCTTCAGTCAATGAGCTAGATACTCTAATAAGTATTGGCGTATCGCCTTCTGAAATACTGTATAGTGCTCCAGTTAAACCGGGCGAGTACATTAAAAAAGCATTTGACGCGGGCGTTAGAAGGTTTGCATTCGATAATTTTAGTGAGATTGATAAAATATCCCAGTTTGCGCCTAAATCAGAAGTATATTTGCGTATTGCAGTTAGTGACAATGGATCTAGATTGCCTTTATCGAGTAAGTTTGGTGCATCCATTAACGACACTGCAGAGCTTATGCAATACGCTAAGAAGCTCGGGTTGATACCATGGGGTATAGCTTTTCATGTTGGTTCTCAATCTACCAATCTTGATGTTTGGGAACTAGCGATTCAATCTTGCGGTTTTGTGATTAATGAGTTGGCTGAGAATAATATAAAGATAAAAGTATTAAATATGGGCGGAGGCATACCAGTTAGATACACAGAAGATGTACCTGAATTGGATGAAATAGGGTTGACGATTAAAAGATCAATAAAAAGGTATGCCCCCTATAAAGTAGATTTGATAATTGAACCAGGCCGGGCTATGGTAGCAAACGCAGGTGTACTCGTCACAAGTGTTATTTCCCGAGCAGTCAGATCAAATCGTAACTGGCTATACACCGACACTAGCGCTTTTCATGGACTGTTGGAGACTATGCCCTGCCAGGGTGCTATCGATTATCCAGTGGATTGTGACCCAAAAAAGAGCCAAAAAGCAATAAAATATATAATTACAGGCCCAACCTGCGATAGTTTTGATACATATTTTTATAAAAAAGAGTTGCCTAGTGACTTAAAGATAGGCGACAGGCTGTATATCCAAAACATTGGTGCGTATTCACTTAGCTTTGCATCAAATTATAATGGGTTCAGTCCGCCGGGAGTATTATATTTAGATGGAGGTAAAATTTTATGAATACTGTTAATGTGCATAATGAGTGGGATCCCTTAGAGGAAGTAATTGTGGGTACCCTTGAGGGTGCATCTGTCCCAGAGTGGAATATTCAGCTTAGATCAACGATGCCCAAAAAGTGGTGGGATTTTTACAAAAAGCACGGCGGAGAGCCCTTTGACCCTGAATTGATCAAAAAAGGTGAAACAGAATTGGGTGAATTTATTAAGATCCTTGAAGGGGAAGGCGTAAAGGTTGAAAGGCCAGATGGAATAAATTTCTCTAGGCCATACTCAACAATGAATTGGACTGCAAAAGGTGGCCTTTACGCGGCAATGCCACGTGATTTTTTGTTAGTTGTTGGAGATGAGATTATTGAATCGCCCATGTCTTGGAGATCTAGATATTACGAGAATGATGCCTATCGCCGCATCATCAAGTATTATTATGACCTTGGAGCCAAATGGGAGTCTGCTCCAAAGCCCGAACTATCGGACGAACTATACAATCCTGATTATGAACTGCAAGAAGGCCAGAATAACAACTATTCTATTACAGAATTTGAGCCAGTTTTTGATGCCGCTGATTTTATCAAGTGTGGCACTTATATTTTTGTGCAACAAAGTAATGTAACTAATAAGTTTGGCATTAGTTGGCTTCAAAGACATCTCGGCGATAGATATAAGGTTGTAATTTTAGAGGTGAACGATGATCACCCTATGCATATAGACGCAACTTTTATGCCATTAGCTCCTGGAAAATTATTGATCAATGAAAATAGACTTACAAAAATACCAGAAATGTTTAAAGACTGGGAGATACTTAAGGCTCCAACGCCAAATATGCCAGACGAACATCCGCTATTCATGACGAGTAAATGGATTAATATGAACATTTTAATGCTAGATGAAGAAAGGGTAATTGTTGAGAAGGGCGAAGAGAATATTATCAAAGCTTTTAAAGACTGGGGATTTAAGCCCATAACTTGTAATTTCCGCCACTTCAATACTTTTGGAGGATCATTCCATTGTGCCACGGCCGAGATAAGGAGACGAGGTGAACTTAAGAACTATTTTGCATAGCCAGTTACTGCTTGACAAAATGCAAAATATGTAGTAAAATTGTGCCAACCTCATCTGGAGGGATCCGATCGTTAACAACCGAAAGAGAGTTGAACCATGGACTGGTTTGCGGACCTTTACAGCAAGGCGCAAGATCAGTATGGGGTCAACCCTCTGATCTTCATAGGCCTGTTTCTGTTCTCATACATACCATTCTACATCGGCGTTTTCCAAATCCTACGGGGTTTGAAGCGCCACGATGTCGTGCTGGTTGCTAAGGGAACTATTGTCAACCGACTGGCATGGGGACTGCCATATTACTACGTTCTGTTCTTTGGCCACGATCTTCCGTGGGTGATCACCGCATTGGTGATTATCTGGCCACTACTGACGCTCGTATGGGCGTATAAGAACCACAACGACCCCAAGTATGTGCAGAAGTGGCAGAGGCGAGTTGACGGATGGTACGACCACATCCCCAAGAAATGGCGGAAGGTAGAAGTCGTCCGCCCCGATAAAATCATCACCGATCAGGAGGATTGAGAAGTGAACATCGCACTAGAAGAAGTGGTCAGCCAAGAGCTGGCCGAACAGTTCTGGGCTCTCTACGATGAGAGTTTCCAGGAGCTCAATCTCAAGAGCCCCTGCATGCAACGTGCATGGGATCACGAGGAGTTCTTGGCGGGCATGGCCGATCCATCGGTCTCGAAGGCTGTTCTCCGTGATGACGATGGTGAGGTACAAGCGCTCTCCATCTGGTCGAACAATCTCGACCTGTTCCCCTGGGTGAGCCAGCCGTTCTACCAGGATCAGTTCCCTGAGTATCACGGCAACAACCAGATCTACTACGTCGTCGCAACCCTGTCGCTGGGCAAGCGCCAAGGCTACATGTCGCAAGTAATGGACATGATGACAAGGGAGATCGGCGGGGCCGGTGGCTGTGTCATCTTCGACCTCTGCGATGAACTCACCAGCATCAGCTGGCAGGAGGTCATCAAGGAGGTCAGCAGTCAGGTTGTTCCGAGCGACATTCGCTTGCTTGGGACTCAGACTTACTGGATGGCTTATCAGATCTAAGCGGTCCAGGCGATCGGATGGGACCGGTGTAAATACACCGGTCCTTTTCCATTTATGGCAACATCATTCATTATGGCTGTATAATAGTAGTTATGGTTCAGCTGTTGATTTATATCCCTATAGTATTTGGCATAACTATACTTAATCTTTTAGTTTTTCTTAAGAACAGAAAGAATCCGACGAATGTTCTTTTTTTAGCGCTAGGCACATCAACTGCTTTATTCATAGTTTCGCTATTTATTGCTGATATTAGTAGCCAGGAAAGCACCGCTCTTTTCTTTGCTAGGTTAGCGACAGTTTTTTCATCATTTATTGCATACTTCTTCTTAATATTTAGTCCCAACTTCCCAAGCTATAGAGGACTTAAAAAACTACATCCTTGGTTGCTAATACTTCCGGCTGTTTCATTCTCGGTACTTGCATTTTCTGATCTGATGATAAAGGATATTACTCTACAATCTTGGGGTGCAGAATTGACTAGTACTGGAGTACTGTATCTAATTCAGGGCATCTACATTCTTATCTATTTCATTATAGGAATTGTATTATTACTTAGAAGAAAAAGTCACAGTAGTGCTATAGAGAAAACTCAAATAAATCTTGTGCTATTTGGAACAACCTTTGCTCTTGCGGTTAACTTACTGGCAAATAGTATCTTGCCAACGTTAGGTATAAGCAACTTGGCAATATTAGGAAATATATCTTTTGTAGTATTTATAGGCAGTATTGCCTACGCAATAATTAAGCATAAACTATTTGATATTAGGGCGGTTTTGGCGAGGTCGCTAACATATGTATTTACAATCGCCCTAATTGGTGGCGTGTATGGATTTATTGCCTTCAGGTTAGCTGGTAGCTTATTAGGGAACGCATCCGCGGTGTACCAAGAAGTTGTATATACAATTTTGGCTATTGTGCTAGCATTTCTTTTCCAGCCAATCCGAAGATTCTTTGAGAGAGTTTCAAATAAAATATTCTATAAAGATCGATATGATTCCCAGAAGCTTGTAAATGATATTGGTCGAATTGTGGCTAGTGAAATAGATTTGGATAAAATGACTAAAGCGGTACTTAGGGAATTGACCGATAGGATGAAGATAGCTCGTGCTGAAATTGTCATATTTGGCGAGAAGCAACTCTTTTATGAAAACAACGTTTTTGTAAAGGACGGTCAAAAGATTGGTGAGACCGATCTAAAGAAGCTAGGAGGAATTATGCAAGTTGCTGACGACATGAGTAACGTTGAGCGCAAACGTATAATGCAAAGCTATGGCATATCGGTTAGTATTGCATTGCGAACTACCGAGAAGTTCCTTGGCTACTTGCTCTTAGCCGAAAAAAAGAGTGGGGATATATACAATAATGAAGATATAGCAACCTTAAAGATTGTTGCCAACGAGCTAAGTGTGGCGGCACAAAATAGCTTGAGCTATAAAGAGATTCAACAGTTTAGTGAGACGCTAGCAGAAAAGGTCCGACAGCGTACCGCGCAGTTACGACGCGCTAATGATCAACTCAAGGACTTGGATAAAGCCAAAGACGAATTTATTAGTATGGCTAGCCACCAATTACGAACACCGCTCACCACTATAAAAGGGTATGTGAGTATGCTCGACGAAGGCGATTTTGGCCGACTAACCAAAGAACAAAAAGAGTATGTAGAGTTGGCATTAGAAGGCAGTAACAGAATGGCACGATTAATCGGAGATCTACTGGATGTGAGCCGAATGGAAGCTGGTAAATTCTATATTGATGCTCAAAAATTTGACTTGAATACTGTAGTGCCTCAAGAGCTGGAACAGCTACAGAATTTGGCTCAAAGTAAAAAGATCGACTTGCGCTATATACCACCTAAAAAGCCTGTACCAATTATGAACCTGGACGATAACAAGACTCGCCAGGTAATCATGAATTTGGCCGACAACGCCGTGCACTATAGTGCTCCTCCGAAAGGTGGTGGAAAAGTAGAGGTAAGATTGGAGCGAGATGGCGATGACATAGTATATGTGGTTCGCGATAACGGTATTGGCGTACCAAAGGATCAACAAGGTAAACTATTTACTAAAATGTTCCGAGCCAAGAATGCTCAAGAGGTTCGCCCAGACGGCACCGGGCTTGGCTTGTACCTAGTAAAGCGAGTTGTTGAAGACCAAGGTGGTAAACTAATATTTGAGAGCACCCCCGGCAAGGGGAGTGTGTTCGGATTTAAGATCCCAATTCACAATAAGATTGTGGTAGATAAGAAAGCCCAGCAGGCCTTGATGGCAGCACAACAAAATCATTAGCTCATAAGGGCTTCAATGGCTGGCAGTTTTTTGCCGGCAAGTAGCTCCAAGCTGGCGCCACCG
>CAYSEY010000027.1:0-9075 GCA_964430405.1 uncultured Candidatus Saccharibacteria bacterium | reverse complement strand
TGATCGGCAATTGCACGTGTAATTGCTTGGCGAATCCACCAAGTAGCGTAAGTGCTAAATTTAAATCCTTTTGTATAGTCAAACTTCTCGACAGCCCTTAATAGACCGGTGTTGCCTTCTTGAATAAGGTCTAGTAGATCCAGCCCTCGTCCAATGTACTTTTTCGCGATACTAACTACCAAGCGCATATTGGCTTCTGCTAGAGCATCTTTGGCGCCTTTGTCGCCTTTTTCGATTCGCTTCGCTAATGAAACTTCTTCATCTGCGGTAATCAGAGGTATCTTACCGATTTCACGCAAATATAATCGTACCGAGTCATCGGCAATGTCCTTGATGTATTCTTCGCTCGTAGCGTTCTCTACGTCCTCTTCGGGCTCTGTTTCCCAAAGCTTATCCTTCTGATCAGTAACTTCAATCCCTTTATCTATTAGCTTGGAATATAGATCATCTAGCAAATCAACATTCTCTTCGGCCTCAGGCACTGTCGCCTGAATCTCTTGCTGGGTAACAAACCCTTGCTCGCGACCCTTAGTGATTAGTTTTTCGATCTCTGCACTAAAGTCGTGTTCTGCAGGTGCATCTGCAGCTGGTTTGGCCTTTTTGGGCATATATTGTTAGTCCTCGTTTACTAGTTCTTGATACTGCTTTAATAGTTGTTTGGTTTGTTTGGTGTCACCGGACGATTCAGCTTCGGCTATTTGCCTGGCCAAGTCCCGTTTATTAAGTTGGCGGTTTATTTCGTGGATTCGAGCTACCTGGGTGAAGGCTTCGAGCCTTTTATCGTGCGCTGATATATCAGCGAATTGTTGTTCACCTCGTAATGCAAGAATCTTAACATAATTTCCCTCCTTAGGCAATCCTTTGACTATACTGCCAAGCTGGGCACTACCGGTACTTTTTAGGGTCTTAAATATATTACGATGCAATTCGCTAGTTTGTTTCAATTCTAAGTCCTGTAGAGCTGGCCGAGTTTGCGGGAAGGCCAATGTAAGTTCTAGCAGTTCCTGCTCCAACTTTTCTTGCCTAGTAAGACGACGCTTTGGCTTGGGTTCGTCGGCTTTTGCTGAGACGTTTGGCACAGCAGTCTTGGCCGGAGTAATTATCGGGACATTCTTTTGTAATAGTTTTTGTATGCTTTCTTCGGTTGCATCGACTAATTGAGCAACTTTTTTTACGTAGTGCTGTAGCTCTATGTCATCATTCAGAGCTTTAAGCATCGGCACGGTAAAGCTAATGAATTGTTTCTTACCTGTTGCTGACGCTAAATCAAAACGTTTTTTACCCAACTCAATAATATAATCAGGAGCATACAGGATATCCTTTAGTGCCAGTTGCCAAAGCTTCGAATCTTTTCTGACAAGTTCATCCGGGTCTTTAGCACCATTTAGTGAGATCACATCAATCCGCACCCCAGACTGCCCTGCCAACTCTATGGCGCGTAAGGTAGCATTAATCCCAGCGTCATCGTTGTCAAAACAAATAGCAATGTTCTTAGTAAGCCTGCTGAGTTGCCTAATTTGTTGCTCTGTAAGTGCTGTGCCGCTACAAGCCACGACATTGCCAAAGCCAGCGTTCGATAAGCCTAGTACGTCCATGTTTCCCTCTACAATAACCACCCTATCTTCCGTTCGTATATACTCTTTGGCCTGAGTTAAGCCATACACCGCATAGCTTTTGTTATAGATGTCAGTCTGAGGAGTATTAATGTATTTGGCGGCCTTTTGATCGGCCAGAAGTCTAGCGCTAAAGCCAACAACACGACCTTGAGAGTCGAACACAGGGAACATAACTCGCCCCCTAAATACATCATAAACCCCATTACTTTTATTGCCTTTTACTGCCAGGCCCGAGTCAATTAGTTCTTTGTCGGTAAAACCCTTGGAATGTAAATAGTTACTTAAGGAATCCCAACTGTCTGGTGCATATCCTAATTTATAGTTCTTAATAACTTCTTTATTAAGTCCACGGCTCTTAATAAAATAATCCTTAGCAATTTGGTTATTAGATAACGCTAGGTGAAAATAGCGCATCGCAGCATCATTTGCGTCAAATAGACGGGTTTTTTTATTGTTAGATATTGCCTGACCAGGCCTTCGGGGCTTGAGCTTAACGCCTGCTCGCTTAGCGAGCATCTCCAGAGTCTCCGGAAAGTTAAGTCCTTCCATCTCCATTACAAATGTTATAACATCCCCGCCCCTGCCAGAACTAAAATCATGCCAAATCCCCTTCTCTGGGCTAACGACAAATGATGGCGTTTTTTCGGTCTTGAAAGGGCTCAAGCCTTTATAATTTCGACCAGCCTGCTTAAGGGGTACATAGCCCCCTATAACATCCACCATATCCAGCCTAGCTTTTACGTCTTCAACTTCGTTCATACTCACCTATTATATGCTCAAATGCCGTATAAAAAGCAAACACCCCGGCAATAATACCGAGGCGTGGGGACCCTGGCCCAGAAGGCCAGGGTCCCAGCCGATCGTCAGATGCTTGATACCACACAGGCGTCGGCGAGCCTACCATGCTCGCGCTGCGCCTTGCGGATGCTTTTATCACGACTGTCAGCTCTCTGCTGACGCTCGCGACGCTGACGAATCAATTCGATCATCTCAGCAGCCCTCTGAACCTCACGTTTGGTGACATGCAGGTCCGAGTATCCGCTCTTGCGGTAACGCTCCATCGCATCGCCATACAGCTTGATACGGATCGTCACCATCTCTTCACTCGAGAAGTCAGCCTGGCCTTCCCAATCATCCAGCCACCGCGCAATATACGCATGGCAGATGCCGCCTGCAATCCTGTCATCGCGATCGACCTTTTTGGCCGATTTCACTACGTGCAGAGCGGACTGGATTGCCTGCTTCAGCTCCTTCTTGGTGAAATGCAATTCCCTACCGTTCGTAGCCAAATGGCGACGAGCAACAGCGAAATACAGGTGAGCGCGAATCATCGCTCTCTCCGACTGACCATAACGATCAGCCTCTTTCCAGCTGCTCTCCCAGAACTCAACGAATTCTGTGATGAGCGTCTCGGTTGGGTCCGCTTGACCATCCGATACTTGATGATTTCTTACCATATTTGTAAGCCTTTTGGTTCGGGCGTTCTCCTCCAGTAAGAACGCGTTGGGACTAAACTACGCTTTTATTGATAAATAATCAAGTAATAGTGAAGGGGCACCCGAAAATACGGGTGCCCCTGAGGTGTGATTTTAGGCGAAGCTGAATCGCTGAGCTTCTTGCTCTGCCATCTGTGAGACACTCCGAAGAGAGTGGATACAGCGGCGGATATCGTCGATATCCAAGACGTAGCGGCCACACCGATCGAAGTTGCGCTCCATCACTCCACCTCTGGCTCCGAGTGTCGCCGCGACCTTCTCGATGCCGATCTTCTTGGCGGCTGCAAAGAGCATGATGTCAGAAGACTTACCGCTGGCCAAGCCAGCGATACGCTCTCGTGCATGCTCATGAGCCTTCAGTTCGAAAAAAATCATTTAAGATGTAACTTTCTGGTGCAGGTGTCTTCCTCCAGTAAAGACACGATTAATTACGATAACATATTATTGAGCTAAATTCAATCTATTTCCAGCGCCAAGTATCGAGAACGTTCTTAGTGACGGTCTTGTCGAAATCTTCCTGGTAGCTAGTAGTAATATCGATACCAGTTACAGCTTTTCCGTCTTGCTGATAGCTCTTACCGACTATTAAGGCCAAGACACGAGAATAAGTTTTACCGTCACTCGCCTTATAGATCAGCTGTTTAGCGTCAAAATTATCAAGCTTAATACTCTCTTCGGACGTAACGGTTAATGTAGGTTTGATTGTATTAACAAACTCATCGAGATTTTTATAAGCCTCGGTGGTAGATATTACACTAATCTTACTTGTTTTGAGCTTACCAAATGTAGCGTCTTTAAAGCTACATGCTTGATCAGCAGGCACTGTATTTGGATCAAACAAAGCAAAGCTGTAGCACTGTTTATCGATAGTCACATAGCCCTGGGGTGGCGTAGCTGGACCGGAAGATGGTGTGGGTGTTGGCTCAGTCGGAGTTGCAGGTTGCTCAGTTGTTGGATTGAGATTTTGAGCAGGTTTGCGAGCGGTTGAGCGAGTAATTACAAAAATTACTACGCCAATAATTACAATTCCCAAAACTGCTCCACCTATAATAAACAATAACTTCTTTTTACTATTTGGCGGTGGCCCGTAAGCACCCATCCCCTCCATATTAGCCGCTAAAGGATCCACGCCCGCCATGTTTGGATCTAGACCACCCACAGGTTGCGACATAGATGACTGATCCATACCTACTGCAGCTTGTCCTAGCTGATCAGCCCCAGGGAGCCCTGGCATTGGTGCTGGTTCAGGTGCGGACATAAGTGGATTTGAGGGCATCGGAACCGTGGGCTCGGTCATTGCCGTGGGCATGGTTGAAATATCTGTAGGAGCAGGAGGCATAGCTTGGGCCGGCATTATTGGAGGTGGTTCCGTAGGTGTAGTTGCGGGCATCGGTACGGCCGATCGGTTCATGTCTTGTGGTGGCGCAAAAGAAGTATCGATTGGCTGAGGGGCTGGACTAGGTGCAGAAACTTGACCAGCTTGAGAAAAATCCTGTTGCATCGCAATAGGGGCTTGGCTTGGTTCGGGCGTAGATGCAGCATTACCTGGTGTAGTACTAGCTTCTGGAATCGAAGCAACCGGGGCAATTGGCTGGGGCGTCGTTGGTGCTGGCTGGGCATATAGTTCCGATACATCACTAGCGGCAGTCTGTTGCCAATTTGGGGTTGGTGCTGTTGGTGGTGGCGCTGGTTCTGGCGTTGAAGATGATTGCGCAGTAGCCTGGGGCTGAAATGTTGTACCGCCAGCCAAGCCGCCATCGGGAGGATTGGCTCCAGTTTTAATTTGATCTATCGGAAAGTCATTATCCTGTTGCTGCATGATTAATTTAAGTATAACTAAGCAAGTCGCAAAGCGCTAGTGCTTAGCAGAAAGATATTGATTATAGGCTGACCACTCACCGCCCAGCAGATTGACTGCTAGCTCTGAAGCCAAATGAACTGTTCTATCATCGATGTCTCTACCAGGGTTAACTTCAACTACATCAATTCCCACTATTTGCTCATCCGACAAATACCTACACAGATAGGAAATTTCTCTAAAGCTAAATCCGCCCTTGTTTATTATTCCTGTACCAGGTGCCTCGCTCATATCTATAGAGTCGATATCTAAGCTTACATGTGTTGGCCGACCGGCAATCTTAGTTCTCAGCTGTTTTAGGCACTCTGCAATACCGTGCTCCGTGACCTCATCCATCGTGATGTGTATTATATTGTTTTGCTTTAAATAGTCTTGTTCACCAGTATCTGCATCCTTAATACCAATCAAAAATGCTTCGTCGTAAGTAAACTTTGGCAGATTGAAGTCGGAATAAATAGCATCACCTAGGACTGTTGCCAAGGGCATACCGTGAATGTTTCCTGTCGGCGTAGCATCAGGCCCGTTGCAATCAGGATGCGCATCGATATAGACAATTATCGTATCGTTGTGCCGAAGCTTAGATGCAAACATTGTCGCGATCGAGATGGAGTGATCACCCCCCAAGCACAGAATTGTATCCTGAGCACTACTGCAATCAACGATGTCTTTATACAGCTGATTATTATATTCCACCAACGCCTTGTGATAGCGTAACTTTGGATTATCTCCCAGAGCAGCCTCGAAGAGCTCAAGTTCACCCGATAATTCGTAATTCAAATTGTTCTTTTTAAGTGCTTCTTCTAAGCTATTACTCAGTATGGCTTTTGGCGCAAGCTCGGTTCCTTGGTTATAGCTACCTAGGCTTGTAGCGGCTGAAAATATCTTTATCATTTGCTCAATTATAACCTAACCCAGCGGAGTTAATTCAAGTTATAATATAGATATGAAGAAATTGCTCAAGAAAGTCGTCCAGCCACTAGTACCTCAATCGGTCACTAACGCGTATCACTACTTTGAGGCAAGTCTAGCCAGTGTAAAGGCAGGCAATCCTAGCGAGAAAATGATAGTAATCGGAGTAGTTGGCAGCAAGGGCAAGACCACTACAGCCAATATGCTTTGGTCTATTCTTTCAGCGGATGGTACGAGAGTTGGGCTAATTGGAACAGCGAATATTCGCTACGGAAACAAGGAAGAGCTAAACAAGTACCACATGACTATGCCCGGGGCTTTTATAATGCAAAAGATTCTAACCAAGATGGCTGAGCTCAATTGTAAATACGTAATAATGGAAGTTCCGTCGGAGGGTCAAGCACAATTTAGGCACATAGGCATTAACTATGATGTTTTGGTATTTACCAATGTCACCAAAGAGCTAATGGCTGCACACAACTTCAGCCTAGAAACCCTACACAAACACAACAAAAGAGTGTTCAAAAAGCTATACAACTCTAAGCGCAAAAGCCTGGATAGTCGAGAGATACCAAAGCTCGTAGTAGCAAACACCGATAATAAGTTTACAGATGATTATCTGGTCTTCCCTGCCGACCAAAAAGTAACTTTTGGAACAAAGAATTCTACCGACTTTACGCTAAGTAATGTGCAAGATTCTAGTAGCGGAATAACATTTAACATCAACGATAATACTTATAATGTGCATATACTCGGAAAGATTAATGCTATAAATGCCGCTGGAGCAATTGCTACCGCTTTAAGTCTGGGAGTAGCAAACAAGAACGTTCTACGAGGACTAGGTGAGTTACCGGTGATCCCTGGGCGAATGGAAGTAATCAACCAAGGCCAACCCTTTACAGTAATCGTTGACTACGCTCACGAACAGGCCAGCATGACGGCCCTAACTGAAAGCGCAAAAGACATGAAGCCAAAGGGAGGACACGTCATCATCCTGCTTGGTGCCGAAGGAGGAGGACGTGATGTTGCTAAACGACCAGAAATGGGAGAAATAGTAGCCAAGAACTGCGATCAGATTATTTTAAGTAACGTTGATCCCTACGAGGACGACCCAATGAAGATTATCGATAATATAGCTGTCGGCGCTGTAAAAGCTGGTGCCAAGCGGGGTAAGAATCTTCACCTTATTGCCGACCGGCACGAAGGCATCAATTTTGCTCTCAAGCTCGCCAAAGCCGGTGACTTAGTGCTGATTACCGGCAAGGGGGCAGAACAATCTATTGTGATTGGTGGCAAATCCAGCCCCTGGGACGATCGCAAGGTAGTTCGCGAAGAGCTTAAGCGTTTAGGCTATAATAAAAATTAATGCGACACGTTAAAGAACTTATTTCAAATCACAAAGCTATAAGCATCGGTCTAATGCTAGTGGTGGTTTTAGTACTAGTAGATGGTGGTATATTCTTCCGCAACCTAATGAATAGGCCTGCCGAAATTCAACAGGAACAGCAAGAAGAACAAAAGTTCGAAGAAGAAAAACAGCAAGAACAGCAGCAAGAGCAACAACAGGAACAGCAACAACAAAACAACAATACAACCCCCAGGCCAACACCGGTCTGCAACCAAACCGCCAGAACTAACTTTATCAACCAATACAATGCATCGGTCAACGCCGAGAATGCCAGGCACGCAGCTAGACTAGCAGAAATTGCTAGTGGCCCCGAACTCTATCCTGGCTACAAGCAAATTGCTACCGCCCAAGAAAATGCTCTATTCCAGCAAAACTTAACTAATCTGCAAAACCAGCTAAATGCCAATCTACGCAGTGTAAACTGCTAATCCTTCTTGGCTAAATCCTTAACCGCTACAGGGCAAAGTCCTTGGTGCTCTTTTTCGCAATCCTTACAACAAATAAATAGCTGATGACAATCGGGCTTTACACAATCTATATAGCGATCACTAGCTTGCCTACAATGAGCGCATTTACCCAGCACCTTTGAGCCACTTTTGGTATCAATGTTCGTTACCATTCGGTCATCAAATACAAAGTTCTTGCCAATAAAGTGACCATCAGGATACTTCTCTAGATACTTCACTATCCCACCCTCTAGTTGATAAACATCAGTAAAACCTTCCTCTGCCAAAAGTGCAGTGGCCTTTTCACACCTAATACCACCCGTGCAGTAGGTCACAACTTTCTTATTCTTATCGATCTTAAGGTTCTTAACTTTCTTAGGAAGTTCATAAAACTTCACAGTATCAGGCTGTATTGCGCCTTCAAAACGACCAACTTCGTACTCATAATTATTGCGCATATCCACCACCGCCATGTCCTCATTTTTTTCAAATAGCTCATGAAGTTGCTCAGGCTTAAGGTATTTACCGGTCTTTTTAAGATCCACTTTTTTGCCTAATGTCACAATTTCGCTCCTGTACTTAACTATCATCTTGGGAAACGGCATCTTCCCTGCGGGCGAACGCTTAAAAACAATACTATTGAACACAGGATGATTGTCCATATAATCTGTATATTGCTTTAACTGAGCCCTAGTACCTGCAACCGTGCCGTTAATACCCTCTTCGCTGATTAGAATCCGCCCCTTTAGCCCAATACCTTGGCAAACCAACTTATGCTGGATCACTTCGAACTTCGGTTTATCAACCTCGGCGAATTTATAATAAAGTAGAACAAAAATATTGCTAGACATGCTCCGGATTATAGCAAAAATATTATTCACTTTCCAGATACAAAAACCTTGTATTGAGTAGTGCAATCTGGTAAAACTAATACCGATGTGTGTTTAACAAACAACCTGGAGGAGATACACACGTGGCACTTACCCAATCAACACACCCCAGCCTCCCCGGTCTGGACGTAGCAGGTCCGTACCGGCGCGTCGTGCTCGAGTACTCGGGCGAGATGTTCCGAGGAAAGCGTGAGCACGGCATCCACTGGGAGTTTCTGATGGAACAGGTGGTCCCCGAGATCATCGACGCCATCACCAACACCGGCGTGCAGATGCTGATCGTTCCCGGTGGTGGCAACTTCATGCGCGGAGCCAGTCTGGCTCGACATGGAGCTCGCCGTGTCACGGCCGACAAGGCCGGTATGCGCGCCACCGAGATGAACGGCATCTTTCTGCGAGACGCCTTCATCGAGAGTGGCTGGCCGGAAGGCAAGGTGGTACTGCAGTCGCGG
>CAYSEY010000026.1:7204-9725 GCA_964430405.1 uncultured Candidatus Saccharibacteria bacterium | reverse complement strand
TGCTCCCCAAGGCGGAAATATCAGAATGTCATGTGTTAGAGCTAGCACAAACAGTATAAGACAAGCTTCAGTTAGACTATGGGGCAAAAATTACTACTTTCTTGATGATGTAACAGTAGAGCGGTGAGAGTTTTAGAAGTAAAAGACTGGATTCGATAAATTATCTCTATGAGAGAATAATCACAAATAATACAGCAGCAGCTAGTAGTAGCATTAGCAGGGCTAGCCCTAGCATCACCCAGACACTAGTATTTTTCTGCGGGTGGAGTGCCGACTCTAGGTCGCTCAGATTGCTAGACTGATTTGGTACTGCGCTGGTGTCTTCTATTGAGGTATTTTTGGAAGGACTATTCTTGACTGGGTTGTAATCGTTGTTGATTTGATCTGCATTTGATGTCGGCTTTGTTGTGGCTATAGCAGGTAAGGTTTGCTCAGCATCAATCTTATCTGCCATTACTGGTTTAATCTTATCATCTCCATCACCGATTAAGTGTGGGTGGGGTGGCGCAATTTCTGGTACCATGAGACGCTTTAACGTAGACTTTATCTTGTTATTTGGTTTGGTGTGGTGCTTCTTTGGCTTGTCTGTGTGTTTGGGCTCACTTTTTGTTGAATACGTAACTGAGGGGCCAACCTCAGTAGTGGGCAAGGTCATAGAGGGCTCTTGGGGAGAATAGAATCGTTGGGTGTGACCACAATTAATACACAAATGCCCAACTAAGCTGGGAGTCATTGTTGAATTACATTCTGGGCAGTATCTATCCATATATCTTTGTTTTACTTATGCTTATGAATTAGTTTAGCATACAATATTAGTGCTGAAAAGGCGTTGTGCTTTTTACTGTTGTGGTATATACTATGAATAATCAGATTAAAATAAAATGTTACAGTATTTCATTACATCAAAGACTCGACGAAAGATAATTACTTTATTTAGTAAGTATCCGGATTATCGCGTTCATATCCGTGGTTTAGCTAAGATCACTAAAGAAGATCCCGGAAACGTTAGCAGGGAGCTAGCTAGGCTTGATAAGATCGGCTATGTAAAAGCCTATAAGGAGTCTAACACTAAGGTGTACGGTGTGAATCAGAACTTTATACTATTTAAGGAACTTCAAAATATGGTACTAAAGACTTCTAGTAAGAGGGTCAAGTGATTACATAAATTATAAGTGAGGTGAATAGTGAAACAAATACAAACAACAATTAATAGAATTTTACGGTTCGATGCAAATAGTGTAGATAAAGCTGATAAAATTCAGGAAACACACACATACCTATTGAACCAACGTCGCCGTTTTGTTGCCGAAGCTCCAATTGGTTTTAAGCCCCGAACTAGCTCAGATTTTTTCCTCAACAACTAGTGGATGTTACAATATTGGATATATTAGTTTAGACTAAGTTTATGTCTAAAATAGTTTGGGATGAATCTGGTTTAGTTGAGCTTTCTTCTGGTCAAAATGTTGCTGAAGCATTGCTTGCGGCGCGTGGACTAAATGATGAAGAAATTAATAGCTTCATTGTACCCGACTACGAGCTTGGTTTGAGTAGCTACGAGTTGTTGCCAGATGTTGCCGAAGCTACCTCTAGGATTAATAAAGCCATAACAGACAGGGAAAAAATCACTATATATGGTGATTACGATATCGATGGCCTGACCGCTACAACCTTAATGTACGATGCTCTAACTAAGATGGGGGCTAAGGTTGAGATGTATATACCGGATAGATTTGACGAAGGATATGGTTTAAATACCGAAGCGTTACTATCTTTAAAGGGTAATGGTGTGGATTTAGTAATATCGGTAGATTGTGGAACTACAGCTCACGAACAGGTTGAAAAGGCAAAAAATGCTGGTCTGGATATTATTATTACTGATCACCATGAGCCAGATGGAGATAAGCCAAAAGGTTGTGTTGCTTGCGTGAACCCTAAATTGTCAAAGAATAACGAGTTACATAATTTGGCAGGCGTTGGTGTTGCATACTATCTAGTTAGGGCACTGCAAAATTCTAATAACTTGCTGGAAAAAGGCCAAGAAAAGTGGCTATTAGATCTAGTTGCACTTGGCACTATTTGTGATGTAGTGCCACTTACTGGAGATAATCGAGTTTTAGCCAGCTTTGGCTTAAAGGTGATGCGTCGAACTCGGCGAGCTGGTCTTCTGAACTTAGCGGAAGCTAGTGGAATTGATATAAAAAACGTCACCGAATCAGATTTAGGGTTTAAGCTTGGTCCTAGGTTAAATGCGGCTGGGCGATTGGCGCATGCAAAAAGCGCACTCAATCTATTAACTACCAATGATAGCTCGATAGCACATGATGCTGCTAGCGAATTAAACACTCTAAATAGCCAGCGACAAGATGAGACTCAACAGATATTCGCCGAGGCCAGGAAAATGGCTAACAAATATCGAGATCAGCCAGTACTTGTGCTCTCAAGCCCGGATTGGTCACATGGGGTTGTTGGTATAGTAGCGAGTAGAATTGCCGAAAAAGTGCATAAACCTACTATATTACTT
>CAYSEY010000026.1:0-7194 GCA_964430405.1 uncultured Candidatus Saccharibacteria bacterium | reverse complement strand
GCTAAATGAAACTACAAAAGGCTCCGCAAGAAGCTTTAACGACTTTAGTATTATCGATGCAATAAGTAGTTGCAGTGAATTGCTCGAAAAGTTTGGCGGTCACAAGTTTGCTGCGGGTCTTACAATAAAGACCGATCGAATTGATGAATTTAGATATCGTATTAATGAGTATGCAATAGCCAACATGGATCCGAAAAACAACTTTCGCACAATATCGGTTAATGTGTACTTCCCTAATACCACTTCACCTTCTCTGGAGGTATACGATCAGCTTAATGCACTTTCGCCGTTCGGTAATTCAAACCCTCGTCCATTATGTAAGTCAGAGTTTAGTGTAAGTGAAGTAAGGATGGTTGGTAGTGATGCATCGCACTTACGATTGCGACTCTTAGATTCGGCAAATAATGAGCATGTGGCAATTGGATTTGGAATGGCAAATAATTGGCCTTGGCTTGAGCAGGGTATTAAAATAATTCTAGCTTTTAACTTAACGGAAAACATTTGGCGTGAACAGCGCAGCCACCAATTAGAGATAGTAGACATGCATGTAGTAGAACACAAAAATAGTACAACTGCTTGAAGTGTTGGGCAAAAATTGATATCGCTAACCTGTTAATATTAGTATTTGTATTCGAATTTCATATACATTGTTCGGGGTATTCTACGAACATCTGGCCAATGTATTCCATAAGATCGGACTAGTGTGTACAACATATTTACTCAACTTTTTACTTGACATAATTTCAATACTTTACTATAGTAAAGTACGTAATGGATAATAAACAACTACTATATAAATCATTTTTGGAATTAAAGACTCTTGACGAAGTAGAGGCGTATTTGGCTGATTTATTGACACCAGCTGAAATTAGAGAATTCGCCGAGCGACTTACGATAGCAAACTTACTCTTGAAAGGAGAAAAATATCAGCAGATTTCCTCAGATACAAAATCTAGTACTAGAACTATTGCTAGAGTTCGAAAGTGTCTTAATAACGAACAGGTAGGCTATAACCTAGTATTGCGTCGTCTGCATCATCACGAACCTACCCGTTTGTGAGAAGTTTGCTTTTGATGGTCTTCGAAATTAAGCTCCTCTCAACCGAGAGGAGCTTTCTTAGTAAAGCTGGTTCCGAAAAGGAGGTGAGTGATATGAACCACGTTCATCACAATCACAACCACTGACCCATAGGGTCTGTGCCGGAGGAGAGAAGCTCTCCTCCGGCACACTACCAAACGAGATAGTATTTATGTTAATCTAAAAGGAAGTTATTATGTCACAAAAGTATCAAAAACCGCGTGGTATGCAAGATTGGTTGCCACAAGATAACATTTATTGGAACGAAATTACCAATATATTTGTTGAAATATGCCAATCAGCTGGCTTAGAACGTATCTCTACACCTATAGTGGAGAATACGGAGCTCTTTAGCCGAGCTGTAGGTGAACAGACTGAAGTTGTGAGTAAAGAAATGTACACTTTTAATGACCGATCCGACAACAGTCTTACATTAAAACCCGAAAGTACGGCCGGAGTAGTTAGGGCTTATATCGAGAACGGACTGGCTAGCCAGCCAAAGCCAATTGGGTTGTATTATATTGAGCCACACTTTAGGTATGAGCGACCACAGGCAGGTAGATATCGCCAGCATCACCAGTTAGGTGTAGAAATCTTCGGGGACTCAACAGCTACATCGGACGTACACACGATAAAGCTGGCATCCAGACTACTCGATAGGCTCGGTATAAAGACTATGTTGGCGATTAATAGTATCGGTAGCAAAGAGGACAGAGCTAAGTATAAAGACGCTCTTCAGAAGTATTTTGAGCCGTATAGGGCGGATCTTCCAGAGATTAATCGAATCCAACTGGAGAAAAATCCACTAAGAATTCTTGACACAAAAGATGATGATGTAAAGCCAATGGTCGTTGATGCGCCGCACATTTTAGATTATTTGGGTAAAGAATCCTCGGCCAGGTTTGCCGAAATTCTGGAAATGTTGGAGGCTAGTAATGTTGCATATGAACTGAATAGTCGTTTGGTGCGGGGCTTAGATTACTATAATGGCGTTGTGTTTGAGTTTATTGCTGAACGGACCGAGGCTCGAGACAGTATTGGTGGCGGCGGAAGGTATGATAGTCTGGTTGAGCAGATGGGGGGTGTACCAACGCCTGCTGTTGGGTTTGGATTGGGAGTAGAGCGGATTCGAATGGAGCTCGAAGCTGCAAACTTTACACCCAAGAACAGAGATATTGACGTCTTTGTGGCTGCAATTGGAATGGAGGCTACGACTTTGGCAGAAGCCGTACGTGAACAGTTGCTGGATTCGGGGCTAAATGTGCGCGCTAACTTTACGAAGAAATCAATTGGTGATCAGCTTGCAATAGCCGCCAAGCAACAAGCTAAATACTGTGTAGTGATTGGCGAGAGGGAAGCAAAACAAACTGAGGTAATTGTTAAAGAAATGGCTAGTGGCAATCAGCAGACCGAGCCAATTGATGGCTTAGCAGATAAGCTCAAAGAGCACCTAAGGGCTTGAGTTTTTTACGTTTATCAGATACAATGGTACAGATTTTTAGTAATAAATATAGTTAAGGAGAATAATTTGCTACAAGTTACACGCAAGGACGACGAATCGATTGAAAACCTCATAAGACGCTTTAATAAGAAGGTGATTCAATCTGGTATTCTAACTGTCGCTCGTCAAAAAAAGTATTTCCAGAAACCTATTTCTAAGACTGAAGCCAGAGAGATAGCAATACGCAAACGTGCTCGAAAAGAGCAAAAAATGCGCGAAATGATCGGAACTAGATAGTGGATATTAGAAGCGAACTTGAATCTGACCTTGCTGAGGCGATGAAGTTACGCGACGAAGTGCGAATGACGACTTTACGTCTACTGAAGAGTGCACTTAAGAATTACCAGATAGAACTTGGGCATGATTTGTCTATGTCTGAGGCATTGAGTGTGTTGCAAAAAGAAGCAAAAAAACACCAAGATTCAATCGATCAGTTCGAGGGAGCTAACCGACAGGATCTAGCCGATCAAGAGAAGGCAGAATTGAAGGTTATACAAGAGTACTTGCCAGAGCAGATGCCAGAGGCTGAAGTAGAAAAAGCTGTCGAAGATGCCATAAAAGAAACAGGTGCAACTAGCCCTGCAGATATGGGTAAGGTTATTGGAATGGTGCGCCAAAAAACTGCCGGCGCCGCTGATAGCGGAATGATTGCTAAGCTTGCCAAGCAAAAGTTGGGATAAAATTATGTCGATACAATATACTGTGGAGGGAAAATCTCCACTTAGCGCAAAACAGCTCACAAAGATCGCTGAAGCGATAAATGAGACTATAAAAAACAAGCAAAGTAAAGTTATTGGACTATCTTTTGTTACCGAGAAAAAGATTCAACAACTGAATAAGAACTATGCAGATAACGACTATGTAACAGACGTATTAAGTTTTGAGTACGGTCTGGGTGAGACATTCGGTGATATTGCAATATGCGAAAAAGTTGCTCGGCAACAGGCCGATGAAAACTCTCTAAGTTTAGAATCCGAGTTGTCACTTTTAGTTATCCACGGCACATTACATTTATTTGGCTACGACCACCAGAACAAAGCAGATACGGCTAGCTTGGATTGGCTCCAGGGTGATATTATGAAAGCATTAAAGTATCAATATAGAGATTTTAAATGGTCACGCTAGCTAGTTTTAAATATGCCATTCGTGGTATCAAGGAAGTTGTGAGCTCCGAGCGTAATGCCAAGGTGCATATTCTGTTTGCATTTTTAGCTGTGGTTTTAGCAATACTCTTAAGGGTTACTGTGACTGAGTTTTTGTTTGTGTTTATGGCGATTGTTTTGGTGTTTTTTGCCGAAATTATAAATACTGCTTTAGAAAAAACCCTTGATTTAATAAGCCAAGAAAATAACCACATGGTCCAGCTTACTAAAGACATGATGGCAGGAGCAGTATTGGTGTCTGCTGCAGGGGCTGTAATTGTGGCGGTATTGATATTTGGTCCTCACATCTGGCTGTTCATAACTACACTTCAAAAATGAAGAAGCTACTTGTAGTTATTGGCATGCCTGGTTCTGGTAAAGATACTCAAATCGACTATATGTCTAAACGCCGTAAACTTAATGTAATTAGGATCGGAGACTTGGTTCGTGCGAAAGCAAAATCTAACCCGGACATCGAGGAAGATTTAGAATCTGGGGATTTAGTTGATAACGATGTGGTAAACGATTTGGTTTCACACGCAATAAATTCAGTGCCAGATGGAAGCTATTTAATATCTGATGGGTTCCCTCGTGATATTGGGCAGGCTAAGTGGCTGGATACATTTGTTGTTAACCATGACGTAATAATCGACAAAGTACTTTTGATCGATATAGACAATGATGTTTCTGTGGATCGTCTCAGTAAGAGAGGCAGGGATGACGACGATAATAAGACGATACAACATCGATTAGAGGTGTTTCATATTGAGACTGATAAAGTAATTGATTATTACAAAGCAGACGATCGACTAAGTATTGTTAACGGCGAGCCTAGTCCAGAAGTAGTGTCAGCAGAAATAGAGAAAATACTCGGGTGGTAAGTACGAATATCAAGACGCCGGCTGAAATAGCCAATATCAAAAAAAGTGGCGAAATTCTAACATTGGTTTTGGATAAGTTAGTATCTGAAGCAAAGCCAGGTGTTAAAATAACCGATTTAGATAAGCTCGCCGCTGAAGAGACACGACGCCTAGGTGGGGAGCCGGCTTTTCTTGGCTATCAGGGTTTTCCTGCCAATTTGTGTGTTTCAGTAAATAACGAGATAGTTCATGCCATACCAACCGATAAGAAACTACAAAATGGTGATCTTGTGGGCATTGATTATGGAGTAATCTATCAGGGCATGATTACTGATGCCGCTCGTACTGTTAGTATGGGTAAGCCTAGTCCTGATGCCCAAAAGCTAATTACTGGTTGTTTTGAGGCAATGCAAGCTGCCATCGATATTATCAAGAGTGGTGTAAAGGTTGGCGATATAAGTGCCACAATTGAAGAAAGACTCAATCATCATGGACTAAAAGTCATCTATAGCCTAACTGGACATGGCGTAGGTCATCAGTTGCATGAGGATCCGATAATTGCTAATTATGGTCAGGCTGGAACAGGTGAAGTGCTTAAAGCTGGAATGACTATTGCTATTGAGCCAATAGCGGCAATAGGCACACATGATTTATATTTGGCCGACGACGATTGGACATATATGACTCGTGATGGGAGTTTGGCAGCTCAGTTCGAGAATACTCTATTGATTACACAAGACGGTTGTGAGGTTATAGCTAGCTAATTTGCCAGTATTAGCCCTGGTGCTTATAATAAGTACATATGGCGCCTAAGCATGAAGAAACCTTTGTTGGTTTAGATATCGGATCATCACGTGTTATTTGTGTTGTTGGTTTGCACCAGCAAGATTCGCCTACTCCTAGTATTATTGGCCTGGGAGAAGCTGTTACGTCTGGTTTGCGGCGTGGTGTGGTCGTTGATGTTGAAGAGACAGTCAGTTCGATTACAGCAGCACTAGAAGAAGCTGAGCGCATGAGTGGGATTGCTATAGAGCGAGCTACTGTGTCGGTTGATGGAGCCCATGTTCAAAGTATGAACTCCCGTGGGGTGATTGCGGTGAGTCGTGCTGATCATGAAATTACTCGAGAGGAACTGGCTAGGGTGGAGCAGGCTGCCACAGCAGTGCAGCTTGAAGCGAATAGGCAGATATTACAGGTTATACCCAAGAGCTATACAGTTGATGATCAATCGGGAATAGTAGATCCAGTCGGAATGAATGGTATTAGGCTAGAGGTAGATACGCATATTATTACGGGGGCTACTCCAGCCCTTAAGAATCTACAGAACGCGGTATTTCGAAGTGGCATTCAAATAAACGACCAATTAATTGTGCCGATAGCCGCCGCTAAAACAGTTTTAACCAAAAAGCAACTTGAGCAGGGAGTGGCACTAATAAACATTGGCGCAGAAACTACAGGTATAGCCGTCTTTCAAGAAGGCAAGCTAGCCTATAGTAGTATCTTGCCGGTTGGAGCTAATCACATAACCAAAGACTTGGTATATGGGTTACAAACGAACATGGATATTGCTGAGCAAATTAAGCTTAAATACGGTGTCGCTCGTCGTCCAAATCCGCGCAATCAGCACAAGATTGATCTGGCCGAGTTTGGTGGCAAAGGAGTGGTGTATCGGCATGATATCGATAAAATAATCTATTCTAGGTGCAATGAGATTTTTAGTATGGCTGCAAAAGAGATAGCTAATGTAGATCAGCAGAAACAGCTAAGCGCAGGCGTAGTTTTAACTGGCGGCGGAGCAAACATGCCCGAAATGTCCGAATTTGTAAAACATTACGTTAAATTGCCGACTATAATCGGTACTTCACATAAATATACAGGAGTTAGTGACAAAATTAGCGATCCAGCCTATGCTACAGCAATCGGACTTATGTTGGCAGACATGGAAATGCCTCATTCTGCACCAAAAGGCAAGCTGCTAGATGGAACTGTAGGAAAAGTTACTGGCAAACTCAAATCCATTTTTAAAAGCCTAATGCCTTAAGACTAAATTCTGTTTAGTAGTTACAATAATGCATTGTTTTTTCAGAATCGTGATAAATACATCGATTAAGTACTATATTACGTGAGTTAGAGAACTAAATGGGCAATGATGATTTTTGTGTTAAAGCTGCTAAAAGTTGGATTATTTCGCTTTTTACCAAAGACTGCTCAAACGACTAATTATTGAACAATTCTTGTATTGTAATGAATACATATTTTACAGATTAAAAATGTATAAAAAAGTCGAATAAATATGTTGCATATACATGAGCATTTATATATACTAGGAGTATCCTTTTTGAAACAAATTAGGGTATGTGGTAAGGCAAATTACATCTGGGAGGTTAGTGGATACCTCCCTCAGCAATTATCAACTAGTGAGGTGAACAACTATGGCAGAAATCTTACCCGAAATTGAAACATTTGCGCGTATTAAAGTGGTCGGTATCGGCGGCGGTGGTGGCAATGCACTTAATAGAATGGTTCAATCTAAATTACGTGGCATTGATTTTGTTGCTATTAACACAGATGCTCAGGCACTTCACTATTCGCAAGCAAACTCCAAAGTTCATAT
>CAYSEY010000025.1:9536-10118 GCA_964430405.1 uncultured Candidatus Saccharibacteria bacterium | reverse complement strand
CTGAACAGTCTAGAGAAGACCTTGCCCCTAGTATGTGAACAGCTGAAAGTAACCGGTAGATTAGCCGTAATAAGCTTTCACAGCCTTGAAGATCGTATAGTAAAACAATATTTTAAGAGAATAACTACCGCTGAGACCGATCCGGTAACTGGTGGTGTAATAGGTTCACCAAACTTTAAACTGGTCACGAAGAAGCCAGTCAAAGGGATTATGGATGATAACAATCCACGCTCGCGCAGTGCTATGCTCCGAGTCGTCGAAAAAATAAACTAAACAAAAATCAAAAGGAGATCAATATGAGTATCGCAATCAAGAACGAATCACCACGCGCCCGCAAGCTAAAGGTACGCGTAGTTAAGTAATTAAGTAAAAAAACAAAAACAAAAACAAAAATAGAAGGAGGTTTAGATGTCTACAGCTGCAATGGCTATGCGAAAGAACCAAAATATCGTTCGCAATAAAATCAAGATTCAATCAGGTCCAGTTAGTGCTACATTGATGTTAATCGGTCTAGTAGTATTGCTTGGTTTGATGTATCTTAACCAAGTGACTAAAACATCAACCTTCAATTATAAAATTTCA
>CAYSEY010000025.1:0-9526 GCA_964430405.1 uncultured Candidatus Saccharibacteria bacterium | reverse complement strand
CAATCCGAGCTGCAAACTACTAAAGACAATCTTTCTATTGATGCAGCCCGACTTCAGTCGATTGCTGAAGCTAAAAAGGCCGCTGAAACAGCCCAGTTAACGCCTGTTAAGGCAGTTTCATATACTAGCACAAGGTAATGCTCGACCGAGTTAAGTCGAGCAAGTCTCCAAACATTAGGATACAGATACTAATTGTTATCATGTGTCTTTTTGGCGTGGTGGCAATTGGGAAGCTTGTGTATGTTCAGGTTTGGCAACATGGTAGTTATATTGAAAAAGCTATTGCTCAACAATCTAGGAAGTTTGTTATTCCAGCCCGGCGCGGACAAATATTCGTACAAGACGGTGGTGGGGAAACTTATCCAGTTGCCTTAAATCAGCGTCAGTATTTATTAGCGGTAGACCCAAAGTTCGTCAAGGATTCTGACAAGCTTATGGATAATCTAAAGGATCATATTGAGCCAGGAAAACTTGATGAGGTACGTGAAAAACTTAGCGACAAAGAGTTGCGTTACCTGGTTATTAATAGAAGGGTTAGTGGCGATGTTGCCGACCGCTTGAAAAATCTGCATTTGGCGGGGCTAATTATCTCACCGCAAGATGGGCGCAATTATCCAGAGGGAGAGCTTTTCTCGCATATTACTGGCTATGTGAATAACGATGGAGCAGGTCAATATGGAGTAGAACAACAAATGAACGAGGTTCTTGCGGGGAGCGACGGAGCAAACAAAGCAGTCACAGATTCTCTTGGTGTGCCAATAACTTCTAGCGAGAATACTTTGGTTGCACCAAAGAATGGTAGCGATTTAGTATTAACGATCGATCGAAATTTGCAAGCAATAGCAGCCAAAGCTATAGAGGAGGCAGTAACAAAGAACAGGGCAGAATCAGGAAGTATTGTCATTATGGATCCCAAGACAGGTGCGATTCGAGCCATGGTTAACTATCCTACCTACGATCCGAATAATTATCAGGCGGTAAAGTCTGACGAGTATGGCAGATTTATTAATAGCTCAATAAGTAATCAATTCGAGCCAGGATCTGGGTTTAAGGTAATAACGATGGCTGCTGGACTAGATACCGGCAAGGTTAAGCCAGACACAAAGTACAATGACACTGGCGAGGTTCAAGTCTCTGATAAAACGATACGCAATGCCGATAATCATAAGTTTGGCGTGTCGACTATGACTGATGTTATTCAAAAATCTCTTAATACTGGTATGGTTTTTGTTTTGCGCCAGCTTGGGACTGATCCTAATCGGATTACAACGAAGTCTAAAGAGGTGCTCTATGACTATGTAAAGCGGTTTGGATACGGTGAAAAAACTGGCATAGAATTAGCCGGAGAGGCTAAAGGATATGTCAAAGACGTAAAAGGTTACGACGTAGATTATGCCAATATGACGTTCGGGCAGGGCGTATCAGCAACTAGTTTACAGTTAGTGAACTCGGTTGCAGCAATAGCTAATGGGGGCACGCTATATAAGCCATACGTAGTGCAGAAGGTAATACAGCCAAATGGCGATATTAAAGAAACTAAACCGGTTGTAGTCCGAGATAATGTAATTAGTAGTCAATCCGCCGCTCAGTTGTCTGAAATGATGGAACAAGTAGTACAGCATGGATCTGGTTGGCCGACTAGAATGAGTGGATATCGAATTGCCGGTAAGACCGGAACTGCTCAAGTGCCAAGGGCGGATGGCAAGGGTTATGACGAAAAAAAGAATATTGGTAGCTTTGTGGGATTTGCCCCTGTTGAAGATCCAAAATTTGTTATGTTGGTGAGGGTCGACTATCCTAAGGTGGATGGCTTTGCCGAAAAAACGGCAGTTCCGACATTTGGCGAAATAGCCAAGCAGTTATTTATATACTATCAGGTGCCGCCAAGTGGGAATTAAGGTTAAAATTTGGTAAAATTAGGCAACTATCATGACTGAACAGCAGCTTATCCAGTATTTTATTTTTGTCTTGGTGCAGGCATCGCTAGGTTTTGGCATAGCAATTGCTCTGACACCAATCTATACGCACTTTGCATTCAAGTTTAAAGCATGGAAACAGATTCGAGACACCACCACCACGGGCGAAAAAGCATCTGTATTTGCAAGTCTTCATGCCGAGAAACACAAACGAAATATTCCCACAATGGCAGGTATAGTTATGGTGTTATCGATTACGCTAGTAACGCTTACTACAAATTTATCTCGCTCTCAAACTTATCTGCCGATATTTGGTCTGGTTGCGGCTGGGATCATAGGTTTGATAGATGACATTATAAATATCAGGGGATCGGGTAAGGGGGTGGCAGGACTTCGTTCACCACTTAAATTTGGGCTAATCATGCTTATTGCCGTTGTTGGTGCATTATATTTCTACTTCCGACTGGGATACAGCATAATACATGTGCCAGCCGTTGGGAGCTTTGAAATTGGTATGCTCTATATCCCGTTGTTTATACTAGTAATTGTTTCAACGGCTAACGCTGTAAATATTACAGATGGTCTAGATGGGCTTTCGGGTGGGTTATTAGCCGCTGCCTTTGGCGCTTTTGCTATAATTGCTCTAGCCCAGGGAAACGTTGGTATTGCTGGCTTTTGTATGGCTACAGCCGGTGCGGTATTGGCCTACACTTGGTTTAACATATTTCCAGCTCGGTTTTTTATGGGCGATATTGGTTCGTTTGCGCTTGGTACTGCTCTTGGCGTTGTGGCCATGCTTACAAATTCAGTATTTGTATTACCAATAATTGGCTTCGTATTTGTACTAGAGGCCGGATCGAGCCTAATTCAGATCACGTCTAAGAAACTATTTAAACGTAAGATATTTATATCCGCCCCATTACATCATCATCTTGAAGCAAAAGGCTGGCCAGAAACGAAGGTTACGATGCGACTGTGGATTATAGGAGCAATATGCGCCGGTTTGGGGGTAATGATTGGGCTGGTGGGTAAAGGATAAAAGATGCAACCTCGCCAAAAACAAAAAAAACCAATATTTTATAAGCACCGTCCTGACTACATGATTACTGTGATTGTTTTAGTTCTGGTTGGGATTGGTTTGATGATGATTTACTCAACCGGCTGGATTTCAATCTTGAAACAAACTGCAGGTACTAGTGATAATAATACTTTCTTTATTTCTCAGTTAACGAGTCTTGTAATAGGCGGTTTGGGGTGGTTTGTAGCAAGTAAAATAGACTACCATTTTTGGCAGAAGTACGCTGGACTACTTTTTCTGGCGAGCGTGGTTTTGATGTTCTTAGTCCTCATTCCAGGAATCGCCGTCAATAGTGGTGGCGCGACAAGATGGGTTAAGATTGGGTTTATCAATTTTCAACCGGTCGAGTTTTTTAAGTTAGGAACTGTGATATTCATGGCGGCTTGGCTTACCAAAAACAAGAAGAATTTATCGAAAGTATTTGAAGGTTTAATTCCTTTTATGATTATCATCGCAGTTATTGCAATCCCTGCAATAATACTTCAAAAAGATATGGGTAGTGCCATGGTGATAATACTAACGGTACTTGCGATGTATTTTGTATCGGGTGTACCTTGGTGGAATATGCTGGTGGCCAGCGTAGTATTGATAGGCGGAGGAATTTCGATGGCAGTTTTGGCACCATACAGGCTAGCTCGGTTATTAACCTTCATTAATCATACTGAGGATACTGTTGGCTCTGGATATCATATTAATCAAGCATTAATTGCTCTAGGTAGTGGAGGGTTGCTTGGTCGAGGCTTGGGTAAAAGTTTACAAGCCTACGGTTATTTGCCCGAGGCTACCAACGATTCAATATTTGCGATTATTGGCGAAGAATTTGGACTATTGGGTGCGAGTGGAGTAATTGCGGTTTTTTCTTTGTTGGTTTGGCGTGGCATGCGAATAGCTCGTTCTGCGGCTGATGACTTTGGAAAGTTAATGGCTGTTGGAATAAGCTGTTGGATTGGCTTCCAAGCTCTAATTAACATTTCAGCTATGCTAAACTTAATACCACTGACTGGTATCCCTTTGCCATTTATTAGCTATGGAGGTACTAGTCTACTGGCATTATTGGTGGCAATTGGTATTCTGCAAAATATTTCTAAATTTACCTACAAGGAGGTCTACGATGAAGATTCTAGTAGCCGGAGGCGGGACGGCCGGGCACATATCGCCGGTGTTGGCCGTAATCGCATCCATACAAAAGCTTAATCCTAATGCACAGATTCTGTTCGTATGTTCCGGCAAGGACTTTGAAGTTAGTTTGCTAAAACACGCCGGAATTGACTACAAGGTTGTACCAAGTGGAAAATATCGTCGCTATGGACGTGGCAGGGTAGCTGAACTATTAGACTTTAAGACTCAAATTCAGAACTTGCGTGACCTACCTAGGATACTTCGGGGCTACAGCTATAGCCGATCTATTATCAAGCAATATAAACCTGACGTAGTTTTTGTAAAGGGTGGCTACGTGGGTTTGCCGGTAGGTGTAGCGGCATCAAAATTAGGTTACCCACTAGTAATTCATGAAAGTGATGCAGTAATGGGAAAGACAAATCGAGTACTGTCAAAAACTGCTTCGGCCGTAGCGGTTAGTTTCCCCAAGGAATCATATCCTGGTATTGACCCAATTAAGCTTCACTTTACAGGTAATCCGGTACGCCCAGAGTACCAACAGGTCGATAGCAGGCCAAGTGAAGGAGGCAATAAACAAAAACCGAACATCCTTATATTTGCTGGATCCCAAGGGGGTGAAGCAATCAATTCGGTAATATTCAGTAATTTGGAATTGCTGTGCAAGAATTTCAACCTATTACATGTGACTGGTAAACAGGGGATAGAACGGTCAAGATTCTTAAGGCATCGTTTGCCCGTAGAGTTGAGATCAAGCTATGAACCATATAGTTTTTTGACTGACGAAATGATAGCTGCGTATCATTGGTCTGATCTTGTTGTAGCGCGTGCTGGCATGAACTCGCTTTCTGAGTTAGCTGCTTTAGCTAAGCCGGCGATAATAATCCCACTCCCAAGTTCAACAAATAACCACCAGCTTGTGAATGCCCAGATTCTATCTAGGTTAGGTGCAATTCGCTTGCTACCCCAAAGCGATCTTACCGGCGTAAGATTGGTGGCGGAAATATCAAAACTAATGTCGGATAGCGCATCTAGGGCATATCTTTCCGAGGCAATTTATAAGTTTTATAAACCTCATGCTGCTTTGGATATTGCTAAACTAATCATTACCAACGCAACTGGTGGGCAACGGAAGGAGGAGGGTTGAAGCGTCGCCAGGTAAAAAGGTCTTACCAATACTCATCACTAAGTGGATCTAAGCAGTCGAAAGGGGAGACTAATAACCCTCAAAAATCACCTTCAGGCCGGAAGTGGTGGAGAAGTATTTGGCACTACAGTCCCTACGGCATAGGGGCGATTGTCATTATTTACCTAGTGTTGTTCTCGAACATATTTCAAATCAACACAATAAACGTACAGGGACCGAACACTGCGCTTTCACAAGATTTACAAAGGGGGACGGAACAGTACCTTGACGCTCGGCTATTTGGGCGTAACTGGCTATTTGTAAATACTCAAGATCTTCGGAACACCCTACAAAAGTCATTTAGTGGTCAGGAATCTATTGCTGTGGATAAAGTTTTTGCATCTAAGTTAGTAATAAAGACAGATGAGCAAAAACCAGCTATTGTTTGGAAGACTGGTTCACGTCGTTTCGTTATATCTGTTAATGGTCGCGTTATGTCGGAATTACAACCAAATCAAGACAGTAGCTACGTGGTCGTAACTGATAATAGCAATATTCCGGTATCAGTTGGTGACAATGTTGCTGGTCGAGAGTTTGTAGCTTTCACAACGGCCGTAGCTGACTATATGAAGGCAAATAACTTGGGACCAACAGAGCTATATATCAGTGAAACTACCGGTGAGTTAAATGCTAAGTCCTCCCAGGGCTATATTATCAAGCTAGATGCCACGGCTGATCCTGCCGCTCAAATTCGTTCATTACAGGCAATAATTGAACACCTTAAATCTACCAATAAAAAGCCTAATGAATATATCGATCTACGAATTGAAGGCAAGGCATTTTACAGATAATTTTTACTACCCACTTTTAAGTTCGGTTTTTGTTTAAAGCGTCCATCAAGTGCTATTGGTAACTAATGGGCAAGACATGGTTCTGTATTTCAAAATATAGGCGGGGAAGAGGGTTGATGAAATATTTAAATACATTGGATAAATATAACTAATAACTACATAAATGTAGATTTACAGCAATAGTGTCGCAAAAGATATATTGTGCGACATATATTATATATCGCTAAGTTGGCTTGTACTATAGCTAATTATGCTTTAAATAAAGCAATAATAGCTATTAAGTTAATTTAGGCTACTTTCGTTTCCGCCGTCTATTCCTATTGTTGTTACTACTTTTGTTGTTATTACTTTGTGATTTGTTCTTGATGAGTTCACTATAGCGTTTAGGTTCAACACCATGTATCTCGGGCTTGTTTTGCTGTGTAGCTTGTTGTGATTGGCTAGGGGTGGTGTTTTGTTGATGTTTATCACCACTATGTTCAGGCTTATCTTGCTGAGTGGCGTTTTGACCTGCCCATTCATTAATTAGCGCTTCAACTTCGGCTCTATCCTTGGAGTAGTGCTTTCTTGAGTTCTCGATTATTTCTTGAGTATAGTCTTCTCTAGGAGATGGCATATTGAGTGTTTTGGCACTGAAGGGCTGAGACGTCTGACCATTGATACTCATCGATACATAAATGTTTTGTTTATCAAGATTAACTAGGTCGAGTGGCTCAAAAGTAGGCTCAAAGTATTTAGATAAATATTGTGCGTCATCTGCCCCTACTCGGAATGTTACCATTGATCCGACGTTACCAAATACTGCGTCCCTAACCTCTTCTGGCATCTGTGACACGTACTGATTGGCTACTGTTAGGCGTAAGCCGTATTTACGAGCTTCAGAGAGAATAACGGCAAATGATTCGGTCGCAAAGTTCTGAAACTCATCTACATACAGGTAGAAAGGTCGTCGATCTTCAATCTTCTCGATATCTGATCGGCTCATTGCATCTAGCTGAATTTTTGTAATAATAAGCGAGCCGAGAATTGCAGCATTATCCTCGCCGATTTTACCTCGGCTTAAGTTTACAATAATGATTTTCCCCTCATCCATTGCCTTGCGGATTGAAAAAGAACTTTTTGGCTGACCAATAATATTACGTACTATTGGTACGGCTGTGAAGGCACCCACTTTGTTAAGTACTGGTTGGACAGCTTCAGAAGCAAACTTATCATTCCAACTCGCAAATTCAGTGACCCAAAAAGCCTTAACAACTGGATCGGTTATATTGTCTACAATCATTTTTCGATAATTTTTGTCTGTTAACATTCTAGTGATACCTAGCATTGTTGTGTCTGGAGTTTCCAATAGAGCCAGGAGCGTGTAGCGCAGAATGTGTTCCAATCGAGGGCCCCAACTGTCTCCAAACATTTTCTTAAGTACACCGACAATTTCCGAGGCGATATTGTTTCGGCGGTTCTCATCGGTATATTCCATAGGATTGAAAGCGACCGGATGGTTGGAGTCGTCAGGATTGACGAATATAACATCCTTGATACGGTGTTCCGGTATGAATCGCATTATATCTTGCGCAAAGTCGCCGTGTGGGTCGACTATTGCAAAGCCTTCATTTTGGTAGATGTCAGATAGGGTAAGCAGATTTAGAAGGAATGACTTACCTACACCACTTTTACCAATAATATATAGGTGTCGTTCTCTATCGACGCGGTTTATGCCGAATTTAATATTACCTTGTCGAAACGTAGTACTACCAAATAAGCTCAGGTCTTCTGGCTTAGTGTTATTTAGGGTTGGTAGACCAGCTGGAGGCTCCCCTACCTTGGTTGAAGTGTATGCAATATTCGGGGTTTCAACATTCGTGTGAGGCAGATGGAATATGCTGGCAACCTCAGCGATGTTTAAAATATATCCCCCTCCTTCAAAAAGTCTTGCTTGGTACGCCTGGAGACCAGCTTGTCCGGCCTGCATTGCTGTACCGCCGAAACCATTAAGATTAATCGTATTAAACTGCTTAAATCCGCCAACTAAGGCTTGCAATCGTTGTTTGGCCGCAACTTCATTTTGACCTATATAGCAAACGCGTATTTTTACGGCATAGCCTAGCTTTTCGGCTTTTGTCTCGACTGCCGAGAGCAATGTTGTCTGGCCTGGTGTTAATTCCTTTTTATCGCCACCCTTTTTTCCAGCTGCAGCCACCTTTTCTTGGTAGATAGACGGCGTGAAAGCAGCTGAAGCGGCGGTCGATATAAATTTAGCTGGTGCAGAAACAGCTCGCTTCTGCCAGTTATCAAATATACCCATCTGCTTACCGTTCTTAAGCTCATCTATATATTGCAGTGATTTGGCATGCCAGCTATCATCTACAGGTTCTAACAAGATTTGTATCCAGATTTCTTCACTATCGTTAAGGCTTGCGAGTACAGTTGTTAGACCGGCGAGTGGATCGACCTCAAAAGTTTCAAAAGTGCGAATCGGAAATATTTCATCTTTCGTAAGCATTATCTCGGTAGTGAAGGCTTCCTTGCCTTCTAGATTCTTCCTGCTATAGTCGCTGTCCATTTCGGTGATCTGCACGGATGGGTACTGAGCATAAATTTGGCTTTCTACATAGTCCTTAAGGTGCTTAGGGCACCAAACATAGAAGTATATTAAATGATCATGGCTGACTATTTCAAAGCTGATATAATCTTGGAAAGTGTTAGCGTTAGTTGAGTCGCTAGCAGGACGTAAGATGCCGTGTAGACTAGCAAATAATTGTTCCGCAGATAATTCCTTCTTCTCGTTGTCTTTCGGAACGATAATTTGCAGTAAAGTATGTTCAGTACGCTCAATGTAGGCTACTTTTTGGTTATTTTTCCAAATTTTGTAACCCAGCCAACCAGCAATCAAAACCCATCCCCAAAACTGAAACAATACAGTGTTGATGATTTGGAAAATGGCTGAAATGACGCTACTTATTATTTCCATATAGGTGGTTCGGTTCTACCCTCTTTCCCTCTGACGGTACGTTATTTGCTGGCTAGCGTGTAAACACCTTTTTCGACGCGCTTGAACTGTGGTTTTTCTTGGAGGTTTAGCACTATAGTAGTGGTCTTAACTTGACGTCTGGCTAGTACACGCTTAACTATTTCGTCCTTTGGCAATGGACCGCCTTCTTCACGTAAGATCTCCTCTATAATATCAGCAACCGTACCAGATCGGTAGCCCCATTCTGCTAATGCATATATACCACGACCGATTAATACGAATCGCTTATCCTTGATGAGCTCATTGTGAACAGCTTGGGTTGTTACTTTTTTAGGGTTTGCTGATAGCTCTGATATCTTTCGAGCAATCTCAGAGAAATGCAGGGGGCGCCCAGTACGTTTGAGTACTAGATATATTTTGTCACGGATACTTTTTGGATTCACCTCTGGCCAGGTAGTTAGTCCCCAGTTT
>CAYSEY010000024.1:0-10164 GCA_964430405.1 uncultured Candidatus Saccharibacteria bacterium | reverse complement strand
CACCTGCGGACAGGTGAGGGGCGGGGACCCGCTGGAGGGATTCTGGAGGGGCTTGGAGGCCGGTCCGTCATCGATCCTGTGGGTCGCTGGCAGCGCCACGTGGGCTGGCAGGCGCTGTTGTGCCCGATTGGGCGATCAGCACTCCGGGAGAGTAGGTGTTAAGTACTTGGAGGGCTGGCAGGCTACGGTATCCGGGTGAGCCGGTGTTCGTGCCTGTTTCGCGGGTGTCAGCTTACCCGGCGAGTGACGCTCGGGGTTGGAACCCGATCATCGATGTTGCGATCACGTCACGTGTTGAAGGTTGTCGAGCCGTCTTGGCTCAGCCGGTGCCGGGGGCGGTCATCGCGCGGTCGGCCGGGGCGTGTGCGTGCGTCTTGCACGACTTGATCTGAACTGCGGTGGGACATCGGGTCACGATGTTCCTCCTTCATTGTTCGTTGGCTGCTGTTGCACGGTGCGAGGAATGTACAGCCTGGCTGGCTGCTACTCTGCTCTCATCCTCATGCTGAGTGGTAAATTAATTTTACACCCATTCCAATTTCGGTCAAGCATTAGTATTTGATTATTAAACCAACAAGATATAAAATGTTAGACGTAATAGAGTAATGATCGGAGACTAACCAACTTCGTAGCTCCGTAGGCTGGGCGTTATCGGCCAAAAGAGAGATCCGCCATGGATAAACCAAGTGGAACCTCCCGCGATAAGTGGGACTTGGTGTGAAGGGCGGTTTTTTGTATAAATAAGGAGTAACAATGAGTAACAATCCAGAATTAAGTTCAATAAGACACAGCTTGGCTCACGTTATGGCAGCAGTAGTGCAAAAGCTACACCCTGAAGCCAAGTTTGGTGTGGGCCCGGTAATAGAAAACGGCTTTTATTATGATATTGCTGTTGAGCACCCGTTCACCCTGGAAGATCTTAAGAAGATTCAAAAAGAAATGAAGAAGTTGGTAGGCAAAAAGGAAGAGTTCATCCGCGAAGAGTGGCCAATAGGCGAAGCAATAAAGTATTTTAAGGCCCAAGATCAGGATTTTAAAGTTGAATTATTAAACGATTTAAAGACCAAGGGCAGTACTGCAGTATCTGACACAGGAGATAATGACCTTGTAAATGAAAGTGCTGATAAAGTTACAACAGTCAGTGTTTATAAGACTGGTGATTTTGTAGATCTATGTAGGGGTCCTCATGTTGCAAATACCTCGGATATACCAATCGACGGCTTTAAACTAACAAAAGTTAGTGGTGCCTACTGGAGGGGAAACGAGAAAAACCCACAGTTGCAACGTATCTATGGGGTGGCGTTCGAGAGTAAAACTAAACTTGAAGAATATCAACAGATGTTGATAGAGGCCGAGAAGAGAGATCATCGAAAGTTAGGAAAGCAATTAGATTTATTCACCTTTTCTGATCTTGTTGGATCGGGTTTTCCTCTTTACACTCCCAGGGGAACGGTACTTATCGAGGAGCTTAAAGCCCTACTAAAGGAAATGAGCTCTAAATATGATATGCAACAGGTTTCAATACCGCACGTAGCAAAGCTAGAGCTATATCAAACGTCTGGGCATGCTGAGAAGTTTGCTGATGAGCTTTTTCACGTAAAGAGTCATTACAATCAAGATTTTGTACTCAAACCAGTGAATTGTCCGCATCACACGCAAATATATGCATCCCAGCCAAGAAGTTATCGAGACTTGCCAATAAGATACGTAGAGCAGACCATGCAGTATCGCGATGAGAAACCAGGAGAGATTGGTGGTTTGCAGCGAACCAGAGGGTTTACCGTGGATGATGGACATACATTCTGTACGGTTGATCAGATCCACGATGAAGCAGAGATGATTGCTGATATTATTGAAAGTTTTTACAGCTCTTTGGGCCTTTGGGGCGAGCATTGGGTATCGCTTTCTCTAAGAGATCCTAAAACACCAGAAAAGTATATTGGCGATGATAAAGATTGGATCCAGTCTGAAAAGATGTTATCAGATTTAGCCCAAGAAAAGGGTCTGGATGCAAAACCTATGGAGGGGGAGGCTGCATTGTACGGTCCTAAATTAGACTTTATGTTTAAGGATGCACTGGGTCGCGAGACGCAGCTTGCTACTATACAGCTAGACTTTGCTACTCCAAAGCGATTTGGCCTTGTTTACACGGATTCAGAGGGCAATGAACAGCATCCTGTCATGATACACAGGGCAATATTTGGTTCATTCGAAAGATTTATCATGATCCTAATAGAGCATTTTGCTGGTGCATTTCCGTTGTGGTTGGCACCAGAACAGGTTAGAGTGATACCTGTAGCCGACAGGTTTGCTGAATACGGTCTTAAGGTTCTTTCAGAGCTCAAAGATGCTGGATTGCGCGTTAGTATGGACGATGCTAGTGATTCTTTGGGTAAACGAATTCGTAATGCAGAGCTTATGAAAGTGCCATATGTGTTGATTGTAGGAGAGAAAGAGGTTGAATCAAATTCTGTAGCAGTTCGAAGGTATGGCACGGGTGATCTTGGAACAAAAACTATCGATGACATTACTACAACACTTACTAATTCAGTAAAGAATCGTGAAATTAGTTGATTATAAGGAAAGATAGTTGGCCGAACTAAACAAACTAGTTGTAATTGTAGGCCCAACAGCGTCAGGCAAGACAGCTCTATCTATCGATATAGCCAAAAATCAAAATGGTGAAATAATTTGTGCTGATTCACGAACCATTTACAGGTATATGGATATTGGAACGGCTAAGCCTACTCACCAAGAACAGGCCGATATAATGCATCATTTATTAGATATAAAAGACCCAAATGAGGCAATGAGCGTTGTTGAATTCAAAACACTTTGTGAAAATACTATAAATGACATTCAAAACAGGGGCAAAGTACCAATTATGGTGGGTGGAAGTGGCATGTATGTCGATTCTGTACTATTTAACTACCAGTTTAGACCTGACAAGCAGATAATTGATGTCTCGGGGATGGATTTGGAAGAGAAACTGTCTAAAGCACATCAATTATACCCTCGGATATACGCGAGTATTGATAAGAATAACGAGCGTAGAATCGACCAGTTATTGCGGTTTGGACCGGCCGGCAATAGTGATAGAGAGAATATAAAAATTGAGTGCAAAATAATAGGACTAAAGCCAAAAACAGCTGTAATAAAGCAAAATATTGAGTATCGTACAGCTCAAATGTTGAACAATGGACTTGTTCAGGAGGCCAGAAATATAATAAATAAATTTGGCCCAGAATGCCCTGGCCTAAACACTATTGGTTACAAACAAGTAGTTAGTTATATCAAGGGTGAGTTGGAAGAATCCGAACTTAGTAACGCCATCAATAGAGCAACACAGGGCTTAGCCAAGCGGCAGCTAACTTGGTTTAAGAGGAATGGTGCTATAAATTGGGTGGATAGCACTATAGAGGCACAAGAAGTTTGTAATAACTACCTTGGTAACGTCTGATACAATAATTACATGCGAACAGTAATTGCTATTTTAGCGGCTAAAGCAGCACTAAAACTCAATAGGCTTTCTGGAAGTGGTGGTACTGCGCTACCAGGTTTGGTTGCTCAGAAGTTAGATGCTGATATCTTGGCAAAATTAACCCTTAGGAATTTTCCTAGGGGAATAATAGTTGTTACGGGCACCAACGGCAAGACTACCACAACCAGGCTGATTGCAAATGTGCTAGATGAAGCTGGTATTAGCTATGTTCACAACAGGACTGGCTCTAACCTCGAGAGAGGACTGGTCGCTTCTGTAGTTGGCTCTGCTAGTCTCAGAGGTAGGGTAGATGCTGATGTAGGCCTATTTGAGGTGGATGAAGCATATATACCACGAGTTTGCAGGGCAGTTAAGCCAAAAATGGTAGTTGTAACTAATCTTTTCAGGGATCAGCTCGATAGATATGGCGAGCTAGATAAGATTGCTAGAAGTTTTAGGGATGTTTTTGATGACTTAGCGCAAACTCAATTGGTGTTGAATGCTGATGATCCTTTGGTTGCAAGCCTGGGTTTTAATCTGGAAAACGAGCGAAAAATTACATACTTTGGGGTTGGGGATTTTGTTGGTAACAAACTAAACAACGATAGAACTGCAGATAGTGTATTTGATCCATTTACGCAGGAAAAGTTGTATTATACACAACAGTACTTTGGCCATATCGGAAAATACAGGAGCAAGAATAGTGACTTTACTAGGCCAAAAGTTGATTTCGAAGCACACTATTTGAAGCAAAAGGGCATAGAAGGTATATCATTTGTAGTAAATAAAACAACAAAACCTATAAAATTAGGCCTACCAGGCATATTTAACGTCTACAACAGTATTGCTGCTTATGCTGTCTCAAAATCATTTTTTGATCTGGATGAACAGCAAATAGTGGCTGGAATAACAAGTTCTACGGCCGCTTTTGGACGTTCAGAAAAGCTCTATTTTCAGGATCGAGAGATATTGATGTTATTGGTGAAGAACCCTACTGGTTTGAATCAGATGATCCAAACCTACTTGCTCAATGAGCCAGACCGGCTATTGGTATTTGTGATTAATGATAATTTTGCCGATGGACGAGATGTGAGCTGGCTCTGGGACGCTGCTCTAGAAGACTTAAAATCATACAAAGGTAAAATAATTGCATCTGGTTCGCGAGCTTACGATATGGCACTACGCCTAAAATATGCCGGTATCACTGATGTATTGGTAGTACCCAACTCAAAAGAGCTGTTAGGAGTAATTTCACAGCAATCTACTAGGCATAGTAAGGTTTTTGTATTGCCCACGTATACGGCTATGTTGGGGTTAAGAAGTAGCTTAGTGGCAGAAGATGATAAATTGCAGGAGTATTGGCAATGAAAGCAGTAAAGATAGTACATCTATACCCGGATCGCATGAATATATATGGTGATTTCGGAAACGTGATCGCATTGAGTCAGCGAATGAGTTGGAGAGATATTAAAAATGAGATAGTCTCGGTTGGGGTTGGTGATAACATCCCAAAAGATTCTGACATTATGTTTATAGGTGGCGGCCAAGATAAAGGGCAGGTAGTGGTTGCCCAGGATTTGGCCAATAAAGAGCACCCAATACATGATTTCGTGGAGAGTGGCGGACCATTATTGTCGATTTGTGGCGGTTACCAGCTACTGGGTGAGTATTTTATTAGCAATGATTACGGTGAGCTACCAGGTATAAGGGTGTTTAACGTAATAACTAAAGCTACCGACGTGCGCATGATAGGTAATATCGTTGTCGAGTCAGCTGATTTTGGTGAGCTAGTTGGGTTCGAAAATCATAGTGGGGCAACTGAGTTTGTAGGCAGGGCTCATGCATTGGGAAAGGTCAAGAAAGGCTTTGGCAATAATCCTAAAGACAAACTTGAAGGTATAATTTACAAACACGCCATTGGAAGCTATATGCACGGCTCATTTTTACCAAAAAATCCAGTGGTCTGTGACTGGTTAATTGAGCAAGCTCTGCAGAGGCGAGGAGACGACATGGAGCTTACTAAGATCGATGATGCGCTCGAGGCGTTGGCGCACAAGTCCTCTGCAAAACGGCCGCAGTAGGCTCACTAAATAGTCTAGATTATTTGTTCAATATATCGTAATATTGTAAATATTAACCTGTTAGTTGTATAATAGAATACAATATTTAGATTACAGGAGAGGTGGAAATGTTTGAACAATTGTTTGGATCGAAAACTCGAGTAAAACTGCTTAGCTTGTTTTACAACAATCCCGACCGCCCATTCTATGTTCGTGAAATTACTCGCAAGATTGATGAGCAAATCAACTCAGTTCGTCGAGAACTACAGAACTTATTAAATATCGGTATTGTTCGCTCAGTTAGTCAGAGTAATCGCTTGTATTACGAAATTAATCCCAAATATAAGTTTCATAAGGAGCTTCAAAGTATCTTCCAGCAGATTCCTGCCAAATCTAAAGAAATAAAGCAAACCAAGGAAGAGGATCAGATACTTAAGAATCTACAAAAATCTGGCAATGTTCGACTTGCGTTTTTAACAGGCGCTTTCGTTCGCGGAAGCAACCAGATGATTGATATCTTTATCGTTGGCGATATGAACAAATCTCAGTTGAGTCGTATGGTGACCGACCTGGAGAAAGAGATGAACCGAGAACTGAATTATACTTCTATGACTATCGAGGACTTCGACTACCGACGCAACCTAAACGATCGATTCCTAACCGATATCTTAGATGAAAATAAGATTGTTTTGGCAGATAAGATAGGCGTCTTTGCTAGCACTGGTAAACCAATAGATTCTACTGCAACTGAGGAGCCAACTAAAGTTGACGTTGTAGCTGAAAAGCCCGAGGATAAATAAGCAAAAGTACTTTGCCGCATCGTTTGAGCGTGCGATAATAGTTATATGAAGCGAGGTGAGAAGCTTAACGTAACGATTTCACCTATCTCGTTCGTGTATTTGGCGATCGTGTTAGGAGGGGCTCTACTCTTATGGTATTTATCAGGAGTGGTGGTATTGGTGTTGGCGAGTGTTATATTTGCTGCCGGTTTAGACCCTTCGGTTCGTCGTTTGCAAAAAATGAAATTCCCGCGTTGGCTTGCAGTTACGGTTATTTATTTGTTGGTTCTGGCGGTCGTTGGCTACCTCGTTTATCTGATAGCTCCAACTTTGAGTGAGCAGATAAACGGCATTGTTAAAAACTTTCCGGCTCACCGCGCGAAGATTGAATCTAGTCTAGTTAGTCAGCCACTACTATTAGAGGGTTTTGACAGGGTATCGACCTCATTAAGTGGTCGCCCAGAAATTATCGTTACCCAGGTTAGTCAGGTTGCGACAGGTATTATAGGGAGTGTGTTTGGGTTTATTACCTTCTTGGTACTTACGTTTTACTTCATGTTAAATGGTCGTGAAATAGCATCTTCATTAGTAAGATATATACCTCACAAACAGAACCAAAAGAAGGTAGCGGCAATAGCCCGAGAAAGTTCTGTGAAGCTTGGACATTGGATTCGATTTCAGCTTTTAATGTCGATTATAGTATTTATTGCTATGTATATATTGTTGACCATTCTCGGAGTACAGTATGCACTGGCGTTCGCGCTTTTTGCTGGACTTATGCAGTTCGTGCCTTTTATTGGGCCGGTAATTGGTGCTGTGCCCGCGGGTATGGGTGCGCTGACAATATCTCCCTTAACTGCATTAATAGTGATAGTGTTTGTGGTGGTTCTGCAAATGGTTCTGGCTAACGTTATTTCGCCCCAACTGTTTAAGAAGGCCATAGGAGTGTCGCCAGTCATTATTTTAATAGCTATCTTGGTTGGCTTTGCTCTACTTGGGCCAATCGGAATTATCTTAGCGGTACCCGTAGCGGCTGTGATTGATGTGGTTTTTGATAGTATAGGTTCGGACTACGTTAAAGATAAAATAAATGAAGCTACCGAAGGCTAGTTAATAGCTAACTTAATCTGATACAATAGTTGGCATGGATATTACATTTTCAGACCGAAACACGATAAAGATCTCCGCTAAATCAGCTAATATTGTTATTAACCCTAAGGGCGAAGCTAAGGCTGATCTATTGCTTTATACAGCTCCGACCGACAGTCAATCTGAAACCAGGTCTTTTAGTAGCCCTGGTGAGTATGAAGTAATGGGTTGTATGGTAGATGGCGTTGCAATAGCCGAAGATAACACAGCCTACAGCTTAGTTGTGGATGACATACACATTAGTTATGCTATCGATCTAGATGGTAACTTAAGCGATGATCAGATTGAACGAATGGATGGGGTAGATATACTAATTATCTCAGTTAAGGATGACAAGTCTGAAATAATGAATAAAATCATCACCCAGATAGAGCCTAGAGTATTAATACCTTTAGTAGAGGATGCTGCTGAGTTAGCTAAAATTAAGGCAGAATTTGGTAAAGATACGGAAGCGGTTGAGCGTTATAAGGTGACTAAAAAAGATCTCCCAACGGATAGCCAAGAATTGGTCATTCTTAAGTAGTTTTTATCACTTTTCCATTTTCCAGCCCTGGAGGATCAGAAAGTGAAGACTGTTCGAATACTACCGATTCGAGTACACGTCCCCGGTGAAACCGGGGCTACGCAGAACAGGAAGTGAGAACTGTCTGAAAACTTCTGTATCCGAACTAGCGGGCTGGTGGTTTTGCTCCACTTTTGCCATCAAAAGTGTTAAATAATTGAGATAATATATTATCTTTTAACGCACTGTAGCTTTTGATGACCCCAAAAGCTACCAAAAGGGTTTTTGACTGCTAAAAATCAATAAATAATCAAATAACTTCTTCTTTCTGTTTTTTCAGAACAAAACTTTAAGGTTTTGGTCCAGCCGAGCCGGACTAGGCTGAAAATAACCAGAAGCAAAGAACTTATTTGATTATTCTGATTTTCAGATAGTCGATGAGAAAGGGTTGGAAAATAGCTGCAAAATAAAAAAAAAGCCCCTCGAGTGAGGGGTTATTTTTTGGCGGTTTCTTTTTCTGTGGCGTTTGCCAATTCTTTGGCATCAATCTGCTTTTGGTACTTGTTGAGAGTACGGATAGTACTGGCAGCCAGGCGCAATTTAACCTTTTGACCATCTATAACTAGAGTTTTGGTCTGCAAATTAGGTTTCCAGGTACGCTTAACGTGCCGCTGTGAGTGACTCACATGGTTACCAAATTGTTTACCTTTGCCGGTTAGATCGCATCTGTATGACATAACCCGAATATCTTAGCATATTACTGGCCACCAATCAAGACGACCATGGTAGAATTGAGCTATGGAAGCGCTTACTTCAATCGTAATTTATGGAATAATCCTGGTGATAGTACTTACGGTGCACGAATTTAGCCACGCTTGGGCTGGGCACATGTTAGGCGATATAACGGCTAAGCGAGAGGGTAGGCTAACACTTAACCCCTTAAGCCATATCGATCCGTTTATGACACTACTATTGCCTTTAGGATTAATTCTATTAGGTAGCCCGGTTGTATTTGGTGCTGCTAAGCCTGTGCCATTTAATCCGTACGCTGTGCGCTACGGTAAAGCCGGGGCTGCACTAGTGGCATTTGCCGGGCCCGCTAGTAACTTACTAATGGCTTTGGTAGTAGGGCTATATCTGCGCGTAGTTGGTATCAGTGGGCTAGGCCAGGAGTTCTTGTTGCAATTCGTTCTGGTTAATGTGGCCTTTTTTGTGTTTAATATGATCCCTTTTCCACCGCTCGACGGCAGTAGGCTTGTTTATGCCATTGCCCCGCCGGCACTGATGGATATTATGGATAAGATTGAGCAGTACGGCTTAATTGCTATATTTGCATTTTTCTTCGTATTCTTTAGGTTAATCAGTCCGTACTTTACGGCTATTGTTGGCGGTATATCTAGTGCAATTATCGGCCAGCCGGTATTTTAGAATGTTATAATAAAGGTGCTTTCTACTGCACTCGCATATAAAGCGTTGTAACTTTTTCCGGTTACTTTTTAACTTAGGGAGTTCTAGATTATCTCGGTCCGCCAGCTGGTGGACCGCAGATTGCGGACACCCACCTGTCTATTGGCGGGAAAGGTTAAATGCGCCAGCGGTGTCAGTGGATTGCGTAATTATTTATGTCAGAGCACGAAGACGACATTAATCCAGCCGAGATTTCGGAACAATCAACCGAGAGGCCTTTTGGTACAACCGTACGGTCTGCTGAGGAACGCGATATTGAGCCAGTTAGATCCATACTGGCCGATTGGGTAAAGGACCCCGAAACAGGCGCAGTACTTACTGAAGAAATCGATGAAATTATCGGGGAGTTATCTAAGAGTTTGGCAGGTGAAAGCTCTAGCCAATTTATGGTGGCGGAATCTCTAGATGGAGGAGTTATGGGCATAGCTAGGATTAGCCCTGTTAGTGAAGGTGTTAAGCAGTTTGCTCAGAGTGATAATCCGGTTGAACTATTTAACCTATATGTCGCTGCTGGCCAAAACAAAGGCAAGGGTGTTGGCACTGCTCTTTTTGAAGCGGTGCAGAACTTGGCCCGCAGGCAAGGTTATACCGAGGTTATGCTCAATAGCGGACCACGGTATAAGGAAAGTGGCTGGGGGTTTTATGAAAAGGTCATTGGGCCACCTGCAGGTGTAATGAAGGACTATTACGGACCTGGATATGATGCTATGGTATGGAGAAAGGAAT
>CAYSEY010000023.1:0-10216 GCA_964430405.1 uncultured Candidatus Saccharibacteria bacterium | reverse complement strand
GCGCTGATCAGCAACACTTTCCTCATTTTTCCCCTCTCGGGTCTTGGTACGATACGATTTGATACTTTACCAGATTATGAGATATTTTTCAACCCTACACAACTTGCCGTAGTGCCACTAAGTAGGTAATATAAAGGTAATAATAAATTAGGAGGTGTGTTATGGAGGTAGCAGTTCTACCATCAAAAAGTGCAGTATTATTAAGAGCTTTAGTGAATGTGATTCTGGGTCTAGTACTACTTGCGTGGCCAGGTTTAACTATAATAATTTTGATTTATGCGTTTGCACTAAATATATTGATCGTCGGTATCGTGACACTATTCGAGCCTGCATTCGATAAAAACAGCAGGAATGCCATTCTATCAATCCTGCTCGGACTACTTGGGATTGTTGCCGGTATATTCCTACTAGCTCGACCTATTCTTACAGGCGAGATTATTGCCCTACTCATAGCTTTCTGGGCACTACTATTCGGTATTGTGGACATTTATGTAGGATTCTCTGCTTCCAAAGAGAAAGTCTCTGGTGGCTGGGTGATGGTACTTGTCGGTATCCTTTCGGTCATTTTCGGGATATATATGCTATTCAATCCACTAGTCGGCGCACTATCTCTAGTATGGGTAATTGGTCTATACGCGGTAATAGCCGGTATCGTTCTTGGTGTATTTGGCCTATTCTTCTATCCAAAAAGTAAGTCTAAGAAGTAGCACTTATGAAAGAAGTAACTACCACCAAACCAGCTCATAGCGGCTGGAATAAGTTTCTATTGATCCTTCTGACTGTACTGTTAGTACTTGGTACATACGCTACCGTAATCCGCGACAACTTCTTAACTGGCGCCAAGGCATTCGTGTTCTTAAAGGAAGCAAAGGTATTTGTTTCAACTGCCGAAATAGTAAAATCGGAGATAAATGCTAAACTTCCTGCCAGCATTAAAGACAATTTCATCAAACAAGCGTTAGTCGGTAAAATACTCGATATCGTAGTTACTCCAGAGAATGTGGCTAAGGTTGCCGAGCCCGGAATTAACGCAGCTTATAAGTTAGCTCAAGCACCGACCGATATTGAAGGCAATAAGGTTGTGCTAGATACAAGTAAATATAAACAGCAGGCTAGTGAATACATTCCTTCACTACAACTTCCAAAGGTTGTTACAGATGCTGCCAATGAATTAGTAAACTCAGTACCAAATGACCTTACAATTGTGGATTTAGAAAAACGGCCCAACTCAATTCTTGCAACCTTCATTAGAATTCGTGACATGATGCGAACAATCAACGATATTACCAACATACTCTGGGTATTAACGCTGATTAACCTCATAGCATTGGTAGTTGTTAACCTAAAGAGCATTGGTAGATTACTTCACTCCCTAGGTTGGTCGTTTGGTGTAGCAGGTTCGGTTGTGGTGGTTGGATCATTTATCTTCCCACCCATAATGTCTAGCGTAATCCCACAGAGTACAGACCCAGTAATAGGCAATGCCATGAATACTATGGTTAATAATATAATCTACCAATACTTCGTTATAACTCGTGGATATGGCTGGCTCTTGGTAGTAATTGCAGCTCTTGCGTGCCTTGCATACTGGTTAATTAACTCCAAGCACGCAAAAGAATTACTTTCTGGTGGCTACGTAAAGTTAAAAAGCACCATGTCTGGCAAAACCAGCAAACCACACAAGTCTTAAAGACCCAGAGCTACTGCTATCTAGAAAATAACCAACTAACACACTAAAACAAGGAAATAGCATGGAAGAAAAACCTCAAAACACTACCAAGCACGAATCAACAACCAGTCAAAACTCACAGCCTATCGTTACCCCTACTCAACAACCACCAGTAACCACAGCAACTAATGGTTTTGCTGTAGCGTCACTTGTGCTGGGTATTATCGGGGTAATCTTCTGTTGGATACCGTTCGCCGCTTTTGGCGGTCAAATTGTGCCGATCCTAGGCTTCATCTTTGGACTACTAGGAATGAACAAGAAGTACCAGACCGGCAGAGGTATGGCTATTGCTGGTTTGGTAATGAGCATTATTGCGTTTGTAATCGAAACCATATGGGTCATCCTGATGATCATTGGTGCTATTGCAGACTCGGCTAGCTAACGATTACCTTGCAGATATGCTCGCCTAAGTTGGGGCGTGAACCTTTCGATAGCGTAACGTAGCATTGTTCTAGGCATTTTGCTTGCATATCTATCTAAAAATTCCACTTCGATATCCTCGCCGCACTTTTTACCTACCTCTCTCAACATCCAGCCTGTTGCCTTATGAATTAAATCTTCACTATCTTCTATTACCATCTCCGTAAGCCTAAAAGTCCATTCGTACTCGCCGTTATCAATAAATGTTGCGGTCGCAATGATCGCTATTCTTCGATCCCACAAAAGTTCAGAACCAGCTAGTTTTATCAGAACTTTTCTATCTTTATCAAGTAGATACTCTCCAACAATCTTTGGGGCGGTTACATCCACTAAGTCCCAATTGTTTATTCTTTGTGTATTTCGTAAGTAAAAATCAAATATCTCATTTTTTTCTGATTCATCAGCTTTTGGAAATTTGTAGGTCAATATCAACAATCCAACCATTCTTTCTTCGTGGATTCTTGAATTTAGTAAATTTTGTATTGATTTGAGGTCTATGCCGAGATACTTTTTTGCAATCTCTCTCTGTTGAGGCATAGTAGCACCGATGAATTCATCGCCTTCGCCGTATTCTCCTGGTCCAGTCTTAAAGTATCTTTGCGAATTCCTGGCTCTCTCAGGGCTAGAGACTTGGCCCAATTCCTTCTTAATTACTTCTAGCTGACTCACAAGCCTCCTCTAGCACACCCTTCAACTTTGATTTATCACCTTTCCACAATATAATATCGATGAATTCAACCAGACTCAGCCATTTATAATCAACATGTTCAATATTAAGCTTAATAGTTTTTGAACCAACAACAGCTAAATAGCCTTGTTCATCAAACTCAACCCCAGGATGAAATTTTGAATGATAATTATGATGCACATTGATCAGCTTAATCAAACCATCTGTTACTAAGCCAGTTTCTTCCTGTAGCTCTCTTTTGGCGGCGACTTCCAACGTCTCTCCACCCTCAACTGAACCGGTAACAACAAACCATTTATCTCCACCGTGTCTTGGGTGGGGATTATTACGCAAAGCTAGCCAAAGCGGCTCACCAGACTCCCAATTAACAGCAAATACCATAACTTTCTTTCGTATTTTATCCATAACAACTACTGGCTAATATAGCACATATAAAATACAATGATACTATGACGCCAGACGAAGTTGGAAATTTAGCAGATAAGCTTAAGGCCAACGCCTCCATCAATAAAATAATTGCCTTCACCGGCGGTTTTGTTGTCATGGGCGCCGTGTTTTACCATTTTGTCGAAAAATTGAATTGGCTGGATTCTTTCTACTTCACGGTCATAACTCTAGCAACAGTTGGTTATGGCGATATTGTGCCCAAAACACCCCTGGGAAAATTATTCACAATATTCTATGTGTTTGTAGGTATTACGCTATTTGTGCTACTAGCAAAAGCAGTTCTAAGTAAGGTAGTTGAGAGGCGCCAGAAGAAGATCCAAGGCAGACTCTCGAATCACAAAGACCATAACGTTCGGTAAATATTTGGTTTATTGATATAATTTAGCTGTGAAATCAGCAACCAGACCATTAGCCGATAAACTAAGGCCCATACAGCTCTCTGAAGTAGTGGGCCAGCAACACCTACTAGGCAAGGGTCGATTCCTGTATAACATAATTACCAAGTCTCAGCCTACCAGCATGATACTATGGGGACCGCCAGGCAGTGGCAAAACCACTTTAGCCAGAATAATTGCGGGTTCAGGCGACTTTGAATACCGAGAGATATCTGCCGTTACTACTGGCTTGGCAGATGTACGCAAAGTTATAACTGAGGCAAAAGCTGTCCAATCAAATGGTCGTAAAACTATACTTTTTGTCGACGAGATACATCGCTTCAACAAGTCCCAACAAGACGCTTTCTTGCCGCACGTTGAAGACGGAACAATCGTCCTGATTGGTGCAACCACCGAGAATCCTAGCTTTGAAGTGATTGGTCCATTGCTATCCAGAAGCAAGGTTGTAGTACTTGAACCTCTAAAAAAATCAGACATTATAGCGATACTAAGTAGAGCAAAAAGCAATCTAGGTAAGAATTCTATCTCAGAGGATGCCCTAGAGCTCCTCGCCGAGCTATCTGGTGGTGACGCTAGGGTTGCGCTTAACGGACTAGAGACTGCTTCATCCCTAGCTGACAAGACAATTTCTAAAGACGATATAAAACAATCACTACAAAAAACAGGCAATAAGTATGACAAATCAGGAGAATACCACTACAACTTGATATCGGCATACATAAAGTCAATGCGTGGCAACGATGTAAATGCCACCCTCTACTACCTAGCCAGGATGATCAATGGGGGTGAGGACCCAAAGTTCATCGCCCGTCGCAATATAATATTTGCAAGCGAAGATATTGGCATCGCTGCTCCAGCAGCCCTTAACCTTGCTGTTTCTACGTTCATGGCCGTCGAACGCATTGGTTACCCGGAGTGCAACTATACTCTATTCGAATGCGCCACAGTACTAGCAAAAAGCAAAAAATCTCGAACTATAGCCGATGCAATGAACAACGCTTTCCAGGCTGCCAAGAATTATCCAGATGCCGAAGTTCCACTACATCTGCGAAACGCACCAACAAAGCTCATGAAAAAGCTAGGTTATTCAGAAGGAACCAAGTGGGAAGCTGGGTTTAAACATCCTAAAGGTTTTCTGCCTGACGAACTAAAAGGCTATAAAATATTCATTGATTAGGCATTACCTTCCCTAATTCTGGCACTAGCAACTGAATCTCTTCAAAAAATGGAGCCATATCTTCAACGAATTGCGAATCAAGAATTGCCGTAAATGTTGTGCCATCCTGCAGCTCAATTGTCATAGAAAGTTTTTTGTCTTCAATTAGTCCAGATTCACTCGAATTAGCTATCATTTTATCAACTACTCTATAGCTATAGATAGCAGACTTGATCTTGCTGAAGTCTTCATCGTCGATTGAACATTTTTCGGTCTGCTCAGGCGCGTTGTATTTACTAACTACAACCTTACAACTGCCTGATGAAATAGTAACCTGGGTTGACTCATAAAACTCTGGCGATACCGAGCTAGAGCTTTTAGTCAATGTAACTTGCTTAATACGGTGAGAGAAACTCTGTTGCGCTACAAGCATTAGGGCGAGTAACACAAAAACAAACATTACAATACCAGCAATTAGCCAACTCGAGCGGCTGATTCTAGGGAGGTTTTTCATAGGCTAATAATAGCACTTCTTGATTGATATCAAAATTTTGTTAAATATGTGCTAGAATGAACGGCATGGAAAACAATCAGAAAAAGCGGATGGGAATTATTCAAATATGCATTGCACTTCTATTTCTATTAGTAGCACTCTTAGTACTTGCTGAACTAATTGGCTGGTTTAAAACCGAGACTGCCTTTGGGATATATTGGCCTGTAGTGCTCATCTTTGTGGGCCTTATCACTATGAGCCCAAAGAACGCACAAAGTAATGGGTTCTCCTTTGGCCTTTCTAGCTTGGGTTTGTTACTACTACTCAGAAATATGGGAGTTTTCAATTCGCAAACTGGCAAAGTAGCACTTATAGCATTATTGGCCCTTTGCGGAATCGGTGTCCTTGCTTTTGCTACTAGTAAAAAGCCTCCATCGAAACCAAATAGCAACAATAGTAATGATCTCTATTTTTAAGCCAAAGGAACCACTGGCTGCCTTAATATAGTTCTTAATTTATTCTTTGCTGTACGGGAGGGATCGCTAAGGTATATCTCATGGTGACGAGCAGATGGTTTTAATCCAGACTGATTAATAAATTTATGCAATAACTCAATGTCGGCCTGCTCATTCTCATATGAGCCCAAATGAAGTAACTGCACCGAGCGCTTCTCTTCTAGGGTAGATACATGCAAATCATCATAACGAGGGTTGGGTTTCTTTATGGAAACCAGCTCGGTCGCTTGTTTAACTATAGCCTGCGTTACAAACCCGGGTACAACAACAAATACTTCCCACAACCACTGATCTTTCTTTTTAAGATCAAATTCCCTTCCACTCTTCATGCTCCAGAGCGCCTCGAGTGCCGGAATTTTGAAATCTACATACCCCTCTGGGGTAATTCCTTTTCGAGGCATAAACTTTATTGTATATGCTGTCGCATAAAGAGCTGCTACGGAATCCTGGAAGCGCGGGCCTTTAGGATCGCCGGATCCATTAATAGCCAAAATTCTTAGCGCTGGAACCTTAATAATTTCTGGTGTCTTTATTTTAGCTTTGTACAGCTCAGGATGAAGAGTTGATATGTCGAACTTCTCTGTATCCATATCAAACTTTCATCTCATCAAATGCCCAACTTAAAACTTCTAACATCTCTTTATAGTTCTGATTAACACCTGGACTATATAGGTATAAAACGTTATCTACCACTTCAATGTTAATTTCAAACTCCAAACCGTATATACGCTCCATAAAGTTAGTAGCTAACAACTCGAAGCTTGTCGCCTGATCTGGCTTGGCTGCCCAAACAGCAAACTTTTTATTAAACTCGTTGCTCTCAGTTTCAACCCTCTCTAAACCCTTTTGCTTGGGCTTAAATCCATACCAACTCTTTTCTGTTACCAATATGTCATCGTAGCGCTTGGGCAGAATCGCTTGAGCCACGGTTATGGGCTGCATCCCCGTGCCGGCTTGTGGTTCATAAGAATAAAACTCAACTATTTTATCTTTATGATAACCTATTACGTGATTGTTGATATCTGCACGCCCAAAACCGGCAGGACCAAATATTGCACCTCTAGTCGGCATCATTAGCCATCCAAAGTCTGGATCGTAAAAAAAGTCATTAGCTTTTGCAAAGCTAGCTATTCCATCATTGAACTTGCTAGCATCGGCAGTGGTCTGATCAATACCTTCAAGGACATACTTGCCGTCATGCTTCGTAAAGTGCCAAATCTCAGCAAACGTCGACTTGTCGGTATAGATGCTCTTACCTTCTTTTTGATCTATCAAGCTGTCGTTTGCACTCGCAGTAAAGAAAATGGAATATCCTTGGTTGTAACTGTCTAGCTTCTGAATGTAAGCTCCAGATATTAAAACGTTCTCCATCAAGTTCTGCCTCTCGTAATTCTTCAGCACATTAAGCTCAAGAGTCATCTTTTTGAAGTAATCTGGACTAACTAATGTTTTCATTTTATTTAAGTCAAAATTTGCCCAAGCTTGCTGAAAACTTAAAAAGACTTTCTTTGCATCGGTAGTCACTCGTTTCTCTTGCTCGGTTGCGTCTTTCGCCGATTCAGGATCAATGAACCCATTCGGAACAGATGCTACGCCAGAACTTAAGCCACGAGCCTTAACCGACTTGAGTACAATCCAAAAAACTATAAAGATTATCCCAAATATCAAAAATGGAATCCACCAAGTTCCATCTGAGTTGCCAGAACCCGTAGAAGAGCTAGATGATCCTCTATAGCTCGACCCCGACGACGAACTGCCACCCCCGCCGCCACCGCCAGAACTAGATCCTCCTCCGCCGCCACGGACTAAGTACTGGATATTACCTTCGTTAGCTAGTAGATACTTCATTCCTTGTATTTTAACAGCTACTAATAACCGAAACTACTTAGCATACTTATTTAGGTTTGACTGGAAGTAGTAGATTGGCAATAACGACACAACTATTATCATCAATATTGCGCCCCATGTTGCAATAACATTTGAGTTGGGTGCGGTGTATATCGGATAGGTGATAGATAGTAAAAACCCACCAAGAATCTCTAGGATAACCGGGGCAAAGAAGGCAGCCCAACGATTTACGGTGCCTTTTGTAGTTTTTTCTATTGCTTTGGCGAAACGCCAGAACCACCAGATATTAATGATCGGTATAAAGAACCAAAGGAAGAATGGCACCTTATTGGCAGCTCCATTAACCGTATTCATCTCGGTCTTTGTTATAAAGAACCAATAAATCGGGTATAAACCAAAAGTAATGATAGTCAAAACTGTTATTCCAAAAAGTGATCGGCGTTTAGTTCTCATTGTTTAACCTTCTTTAAACTAATAATCCCGCTAACTATTGATAGCACACCAATCAGTACAAAGGCCAACCCAACAAGGGTTCCTAACAACGTAATGAGTACACCCAGAATTATCAATGGTATACCCAGCCCAATCATCAACTTGGCATTGTTTGCAATCTTATGCTTGTCTTTGGCGACTATCGTTTTGGCATCCCGACCTAAAGAAGTCGTCTGGTCTGTATCGCTAGCAACGGTGGTAACCGGACTTATTGCTGGTGAACTATTCATTGTTCGGCTCTGTGGCTTTAATGGTTGACCCCCTGACTGCGCACCATTTTGAGAAGGCACATATTCTTTCAGCTCTGTGCTATTTGGTATATTTTGTGGATCCATCAAATCTCCTTTAGCATACTTTTAAATTTCTTTTTCTTAAATACTGCTGATGGTAGTCTTCGGCGTGCCAAAACGTTTTAGCGGGAGCAACCTGAGTAATAACTGGATCACTATATTTACCTTCTTCGGATAATTCCTTAATCTTTGCTTGCGCTTTATTCTTTTGAGTATCGTTATGATAGAAAACCACACTCCTATAGCTATCCCCCACATCCAACCCTTGCCTATTAAGCTGGGTTGGATCATGGTTCTCGAAAAAGATAACAAGAAGCTCGTCGTAACTCACCTTGCTAGGGTCAAACTCAATCTGCACAGTTTCTGCATGTCCTGTAGTATGACTACACACTTGCTCGTAAGTTGGGTTGTCAACATTTCCACCTTCATATCCTACCGTTGTCTTCAAAACACCTGGGGTTGTGCGAAATAGCTCTTCAACTCCCCAAAAACAACCTCCTCCAAAATCTGCTTTCTCGATATTAGTCATAATTAAGTATTATAACCCCTTTCGGTATTAAGCGTAGTGCTCGATGGCAATTCCCTTTCGTGCCACATGCCAGTCCAAATTCTAGAAACATCCCGTGCTTGTTCACTCAAGCTTTGCCTTTGCATACCATCCCTTAGCCAAGTATTTAATGTCCCAATCCCGTCCCCATATCCAACCGCAAGCATCAATATTCCTAAGTCTGAATACAGATTTATACCGCTCCTTTTAATGTAGTTTTCATTAACCATATTAACCAGCCAACAACCAACAAGAATATTGTCATTTGAATTATTGATATCACGATATTGGGTATCACCACTCTTTTGGCGGTATTCTTCCAGCGCTATAGGCATTAATTGCATCGGCCCCATTGCCCCGCTACCCTCTGCATTTGGAGCATTTAAGCCGCCGGATTCTTCGGTAATTATAATTGCAATCAGCCTAGGATCAAGGCTGTACTTTTCTGCTTCTGCTTGTATCGTTGGCCATAGCTGCCTTACAGGTTCCGGTAGCCACTCTATATTTTGCTCCTCGGCCTTACTTTCAGGCTGAATAACCACCTCGCCTTTTTGGATACCGACCTCCGGTTTTTTAGCCTCTCCTAGGGGTGGCTGTTCACTCCTACCTCCCCTGGGCATTTTATTAAGCAAAGTCCCGCCAACTACGGCACTACCGCCTAAAGCAACTGCCTGTTTTAAGAAAACTCTGCGGCTAATCTCATTCTCAGCCATTATTACTTCCAGGGTGTAGTTTCATAATGTTCTTTTATGACTTGCCATACTTTAATATCGGCACCACTCTCTTGACCACACCCGTTTTTGGCAGTTTGTACTATTACCTCTGCCACCTTGCAGGGTGGCATGCCATGGTAATCGGTCATATCAGTTGAAGTCATAGTGGGGCTCACTGTGTATATATTTAACCCTGGCGTCTCCTTGGCTAAGACTTGAGTAAAGCCCTTAACACCATACTTGGTGGCACAATATACGCTCAAATCCACCACCGGGTGCGATCCCGCTCCGCTAGCTATGTTAATAATTGTATCGCGCACATGTGGCAGAGCCTGCTTAGTAACCTTAATTAGACCTTCCAAGTTAGTATGCAACTGATCCTCAATATCCTCATCAGTTTGCGCCTCAAACTTTTTCCAGCGTATAACTCCAGCGTTATTTATCAAGAGATCAATCCCCCCAAATGCTAGTACGGCTTGATTT
>CAYSEY010000022.1:0-10583 GCA_964430405.1 uncultured Candidatus Saccharibacteria bacterium | reverse complement strand
CTATTTAGTAGGAATGATAGCTGTTTTGCTAATTTCAATTCCAATAATTTATCCTAGGCTACAGTCTTACCAAAGGCAACGAATCGATACTTTTCTTAATCCAGCTGCTGATCCAAGCGGAACTGGCTATAATGTTAGCCAGGCAATTATAGCTGTCGGCTCTGGAGGTGTTTTTGGGCAGGGATTAGGTTCTGGTAGTCAGAGTCAAGGCAATTTTTTACCAAGTTCTCATACCGACTTCGTGTTTGCAGTGCTGGCTGAAAAGCTCGGTTTTGTAGGTGCTCTAGTGTGTATATTGCTGTTTGTAGCAGTAATATCAAGGATTGTTATTGATGGTAGTAAGTCAGCTGATAGGTTTGGTAGCCTGCTCTGTATTGGTATTGCGACGATGTTTATAGTACATGTGGTGGTAAATATAGGAATGAATTTAGGAATAATGCCTGTCACCGGTATCCCGCTACCATTCATTTCGGCTGGCGGAACCAGCATGATGGTTAGCTTAATTTCTATTGGTATTGTACAAAGTGTATATATGCGTCGTCGTGGCCGTGAACTTAAAGAAACCGAATTGGTATGAGTCGTAAAAAGCTGATATCTTTCGGGTTTGCGTTGGTTATTATTGGTATAGCAATGGCCTACGGGTATTTACGCCAGCCAGGTGAATCCCCAAAGGATACATATAAAGTTGCAGAGGTAGTCGATGGCGACACGATCAAAATCGAGCGATATGGCAAAAGCGAGACTGTGCGATTAATTGGAATTGACACTCCCGAAACAGTCGACCCACGCAAGCAGGTGCAATGTTACGGCAAGGAGGCTTCTGATTACTCTAAATCATTAATGACTGGTAAGAGTGTACGTATTGAGTTTGATCCGCTGGTGGGTGAACGTGATAAATACAATCGCTTGCTAGCTTACGTTTGGCTAGACGAAAACCAGTTGGTCAACCAGATGTTGGTGAATGGAGGTTATGCTCATGAATACACCTATCGTTCACAGGCCTATAAGTATCAGACGGAGTTTAAGAAAAACGAAGAAGCTGCTCGTGTTGCTGGCAGTGGGTTGTGGTCTGAGGCTAGCTGTTCGGGCAATACCAAATAGCTTGCTATAATCAAAATTAAGAATGAAATTAGACGTATTAAAAAAACAGCGTGAGCGCGAGCTGATCGATCAATTCATTAGTATTTGTCCTCACTATGAAGGCTGGGTATTTGAGAGCTTTTCTGAAAACCCCGATATAATATATCGCAAAGATCAAAATCAGCTTGGCTTTGATAGTGTGATTATTTCTGACGATCAAGCCTCCGTGCAGTGCGTGTACAGTCCGGAATTGTGCCAAATAAGTTTGCCCGCAAATTTACCCCACGACCAGCGCCTAGATGAGATCGAGACTTTCTTCGCTAATAAACTATTCTCACATCTTCGGCAGTATAGCCTACCGACTGTGCTGGTTTTTACCTTGGTCGACACTGCTAGTACTAGCTTTGCTGACCTAGCAAATATTGCTAAAGCATTTAAGCTACCAAAAATTAAATCACTGAATATCGAGTCTTATTATTTGTGCGATAAAAATCAATATGTAAAGATTGCCTCAAGCTAGGTAGTTGGCTATAATTTAATCATAAGAATATTAGGAGGAATCTTGTGGCCCGATCTATAACCGCTAAGTTGGCACAACTTAGAAAGTATAATTTAATTGCTGGTGGTTTGCATTTTGCTCAGGCCGCTTTGATCTTAATACTAAGTAAAGACTTCACGCTGCCCTTAAATGTATCGTATTTAAAGTTTAACCCAGCCTCTCAGAGCTTATCGCCAGCTGTAGAGACTGTTTATAATGTGCCATTAGCTTGGTTGATAGTGGCATTTCTGTTTTTGAGTTTTGTATTTCATATGCTAATAGCTACAGTTGGGCGAGCTAGCTACGAAAAGAATCTGAAGAAGGGAATGAACAAGTTCCGCTGGATAGAATATAGCTTGAGTGCTAGCGTCATGATGGTAGCGATATCTATGCTCGTTGGGGTATATGATGCAGCAAGTTTGATAATGGTATTTGCCCTGGTTATGGTCATGAATTTATGTGGATTAGTTATGGAAATTCACAACCAAACTACACAAAAAACTAAGTGGGTTAGCTATATAGTGGGGTGTATTGCAGGGATCGTGCCTTGGATTGTAGTTGGACTATACTTCTGGGCTTCTTCACAGTACGGCGGTGGTAATATACCAAGCTTTGTTTATTGGATATATGTCAGTATATTTATCTTCTTCAACTGCTTCGCTCTAAATATGATATTACAGTACAAAAAAGTTGGACCCTGGAAAGACTACTTGTTTGGTGAAAAAATGTACATTATTCTAAGCCTCGTAGCTAAAAGTGCTTTGGCCTGGCAGGTTTTTGCTGGCACACTTCGACCATAGCGGTTTGCCGATTACTTGCAGTATGAACTAAAATACGGTTAGGCTTTAATATTCAGTGTGATTTCTAGTTGAAGTTAATCTCTGGGCCTAGGTAGCTAATTGGTCCAATAGCAAATAAGTATATGACAAATACAACACAAGTTTTAACACCAATCAATAACAAGTCGCAACCAGTGATTGAGCGAAAAGTGCAATCAGCAGATGACATTGATTATTCAGCTATTCCAAAGCAGCAACGATGGAACACGATTCAATATGTGACTGTAGGTCTTGGTGTTGCTACTTTGTTTACTCTATTTATTACTATTATTGGTAGTGGTGTGTATAGCTCAGACAATACTTCTTTATTTGTTAGTTTTTTTACTCTCTTTGTTTTTGCAAATACCGTATTGTTGATTCCACTAATGATCTCAACTTTTACAGCTGGGTTAATCATGGTGTTTGCGACTCGTGATTATATATCCAAGTACCTTCCTACCTTTGCTTCTGCTAATGGGTTTCTTGTTCGGGATAGTAGTTATTCGATTAATAAAGACGGATCGATCTTTGGTGTTGGAGATAGTCCGACGGATAGCAATATTGTTACGGGCAACTATAGGGGGTTTGACTTTGAGCTTTTACAGCACAAGTACTGGACAGGTAGTGGTAAAAATCGAACTCAACATGGACTGACGTTGCTTAATATGAAGCTTCCCAAAAAAGTCCCGCATATGGTGATTGATTCAAAGATCGAAGATGCTACAGCCTACTCTGGCTCAGTTCTGCCGGTATTATTCGACAAAGATCAAAAAATAACACTTGAAGGCGACTTTAGTAAATATTTTGATGTATATAGTCCACGGAATTATCAAGTAAGTGCATTATCGCTGTTGACTCCAGATGTAATGCAAACTTTTTTAACAAAGCTACACCAAGTGGACGTAGAGCTTGTGAATGATCGGCTATACATATATGATCCTGACTTGATGAATTCAAGCGAGCAGATCAAGGATATGTTTGAAGCAGCAGATGCAATAATTGATGAGTGGTCCGGTAAGCTTAAGCGTGCCAATATTTACGCAAGCAAGCAGCAGGAGCAGGTGCATGTTGGTGAAAGCGCCGAACCGGTTAAGTTAAAAAGAGGTGGTTTGATTGCAACAATTATTGGTATATTATTAATCATTTCCTTTAACGTATTAAGGATTATTGCAGAGACTACAGATGATGTGAGGTTTGCAATTCCACTTTTTGCCTTGCTCCCAATAGTTTTGGTAGCTGTGATTATTAGGCAGATTGTAGTGGCCCGCCGGCGAACGGCATTTACAAAACGCTACGGTAAAATCAAGGACTAGCTTGTGCTAGAATAGGCTTATGGTATTCGTTATTGCAGCAGGTATACTAGCCGGACTCGTGGCAATAGTTGTTGGTGTCATGGCAATATTTAGAAATATTGTTAAGAACAATCAGCCAAAAGATTAATTATTTGCCATGGAGATGAACCGATAGCTCGCCGTCATAAACTTTCTCGCAAGCTTGGCTTGGGGTTAGTAGCAATCTATGGGCTTGGTAATATTGTTGGCGCGGGTATTTATGCTCTTATTGGTAAGGTAGCTGGTGAAGCCGGCATGGCCACACCCTTAGCTTTTCTGATTTCCATGCTAGTGGCTGGCTTGAGTGCATTATCATTTGCTGAGTTATCAAGTAGCCATCCATATAGCGAGGGTGCCACGGCCTATGTTCATGCGGCGTTTAGGCGCAAGAATGCATCTTTGATAGTTGGATTGCTGATGAGCTTGGCCACATTAATTTCGGCTGCCGCACTTGCTAGGGCTTTCGGGGGTTACTTAAATTCTGCTACGGGCATCTTGTTGCCAGTTGGTGCTGTGCTTATAATTTTAACTTTTGGCTTAATGGCTGCTTGGGGAATTGAAGAATCTGCAAAGCTGGCGGCTATCCTGACGATTATCGAGGTAATCGGCCTGGGGATGATTATTTGGTTTGGTCGTGAGAGTCTCAATCCTGTAACGCAGGATTTTGGTCAATTTTTTGATATCTCGTCGGTAGGAATTACCGGTTTATTATCTGGCGTGTTCCTGGCTTTTTATGCGTATATTGGCGTAGAAGACATGGTACATTTATCAGAGGAAACCAAGAAAAGTCGCAAAACTATGCCGATGGCGATAATTTTAGCGGTATTAATTGCTACGGTGCTTTACGTTCTGGTGGCAATAGTCGCAATTGACTCTATTCCAATATCTGAGCTGAACAATTCTAATGCTCCACTTAGTCTGGTTTTTAACAAGATATCCAATACCCCTGGCTGGGTTATTATATTGATAGCACTGGCAGCTAGTGCAGGTGGTGTGTTAGCTCATATTATTAGTGGATCGCGGTTGCTCTATGGTATGGCGGAAGCTGGATGGCTACATCGCCACCTAGCCGTGGTGCATAAGAGCCGCAAAACACCAATAGTGACAATTATAATTGTGGTTGTCGTCGCCTCTATTCTTGCAGTATCTATAGATATTAAACTGTTAGCATCTGCTACGAGCTATCTAATACTTATAATCTTTGGCCTTGTTAACGGATCGCTGATTATTATCAAGCTACGGAAATCTGTAGCTCAGCATCCCCATTTTAGTATCCCACTGGTTGTGCCAATTTTGGGGTTAGTTACTTGTGTTGGATTACTTATATTTCAAACAATCACCATGCTTAATCTGCTATAATTAATTAACGATGGCAAAAGTATTAGATATTATTATTGTTGGTGCTGGGCCAGCCGGCTATACAGCGGCAATTTACGCGGCTCGTGCTAATTTGAAGGTGATGATGATTGCTGGCCCTATTCCTGGCGGACAGTTATTGCTTACATCTGAGGTAGAGAACTTTCCTGGATTTAAAGACGGTATCATGGGTCCTGAATTGATGGAAGAAATGAAGTCTCAAGCTTTACGCTTTGGTACTGAAATAATTCAAGAGTTGGCAACAAAAGTAGACCTAGGAGGTCAACCAAAAAGTGTTTGGGTCGGTAAGCAAGAGTATCAAGCTAAAAGCATCATTATTTCTACAGGAGCTAGCGCAAACTGGCTGGGTCTAGAGAACGAGCAAAGATTAATGGGAAAAGGCATTTCTGCTTGTGCCACTTGTGACGGATTTTTCTTTAGCGATAAGCATGTGGTAGTAGTTGGCGGTGGCGATAGTGCCATGGAGGAGTCTTTAACGCTCGCCAAGTTTGCTAGCAAGGTTACGGTTGTTCATCGGCGAGATGAATTTAGGGCAAGTAAGATTATGCAAGACCGAGTTATGAACCACGAAAAGATAGAAGTAATATGGAATAAATCAGTTGAAGATGTTTTAGGTAAAGATTCCGTGGAAGGCGTTAAGCTTAAAGATGTTAAGACAGGTAAAACTACTAAGCTGGAATGTCAGGGTCTGTTTGTAGCTATTGGGCATACGCCTGCCACAGACCTTTTTAAAGGTAGTTTGGAAATGGATGAAAAAGGCTACCTAAAAGTGAAAAATAACGTTAAAACAGCACTGCCTGGAGTTTTTGCTGCAGGAGATGTGGCCGATCCACATTATCGCCAAGCTATAACAGCTGCGGGTGATGGTTGCCGCGCAGCATTAGAAGCCGAGAGGTATCTGAACGAACAATAATCTGGGGTAGTCTCGGATTGAATCAGTAGATATAATATGAGTATGGATGTAACTACTAAGTCGATAAAATCAAAGGACATACCCCGTTTACATTCCATGTTTCGCAGTGCTCTGCATGAGGACTTTGCATATTTCCCCGGTGAATACATAGAGAAGGTTAGTAGGGACAATAACTATAAAACTTTTGTGCGCGCCAGAATGAATTCAAAACGAGTCATGATGGGGCTGTTTGAGGCTAATCGTTTAATTGGCTATGCTATTGCGGATATTACAATTCCTACCGATTCGGATATTTTTTGGTTTTATATAATTCCAGAGAAGCGTGGTAATGGACTTGGCAAAATGTTTTTTAATGAGTTGCTGTCTGAGTTGAAACGGTTGGGTACAACACATGTGTATTTGTTAACACATAATCAAAAAGGTTTTTATGAAGCCTTTGATTTCGATCTATTAAATGAGAACAAAGACCTATTCAAAGGAATTACAATGTATGAAATGGCGAAGGACTTGTGATAAATGCCAAAGCGACGCAAACCGATTACCAAAGTTGAGCGCAAGCAGAGGCTAATTAGCCGTGCACTCTGGGCAATACTTTTCATCGAGGCAATTGGGATTGCCGTGTTGGTGTTGTATTTTTATGTATTTTTGCCTCGTCCCAAACAACCTGCGGACGTTCAGGTTACTAAGCAAGAGGTAATAAAGAAAGCACCTGAAGTAAAAACCGGAAAAATCGTGACCGAAGAGACGGCACGTACATTCTCTGTACCGGAAGTACAAAGGATTATATTACAAACCAATAAGCGATTTGATGACCCTGTTAAATACGAAGTAACCCGCCAAACTTATGCATTCACCACTAGCGACGGTAAGTCCGATACCGTACCCGTTTATGCTCGAGCCTACTTACCGGCTGGCGTTAGTAAAAAGCCAATATTCGCATTTGCACCGGGAACAACAGGAATAGCCGATATATGTGCAGTTTCATTGGAAGATCCAGTTAAGCGAGATTGGAGCAATTATGAGAGTTTAATGATGGCTTACGCAAGTCAGGGTTATGCGGTGGTAATTATCGATTACGAAGGTATGCGAGATCCGAGTAGAATGCATCATTATATGGTAGGTGATCTAGAGGGAAAGGCACTGCTCGATAGCGTTCGATCGCTTAAGAATTTGCCACTTACTAAAGATCAAATTGACTCAAATAAGGCATTTGTATCTGGATACTCGCAGGGTGGCCATGCGGCGTTTTGGGCAGATCAACTGAAAGACGAATACTCCCCCGAACTCAACTTGACTGGAGCTATCGGCTACGGACCAGTAACAAGTGTCGAAGAAACACTAGATGATGCAACTAATGGAGCTAATATAAATTGGTTTGGCCCTTTGGTACTTACTAGCTATAGTGACTGGTATAAAACTGCCTACCCTGTAGATAAGATACTTTTACCTCGCTGGGCCAAGAGTTATTCTGCTGACTCGCAGAATGGTTGTATTGATACATTTGGGCGTACTTGGCCCAACAATGTTGGTGAGAACCGATCTGGTCAGGTGTATACACCTGAATTTATTAAAGTGGCGAAAGCACTTAATATTGCAGCCGATCCAACTTACGTTAGTTTCAGCGCTGATCTGGCTAAGAACGTAGTTGGAAATGTAAAAACTGACCGTCCAAAGCTGATTAATCATGGCGTTCATGATAACGTGGTATTGGTAAGTCAGAGCCAACATGGTTTTGAGAGGATGTGTGTAAAGGACAATGTTGTTACATTTAAAAAATATGATACCAGCCCTAATGCCATCCAAACCTATAATCCGTCGGGTCAAGTAGATCATTATCAGACCATGAATGCCAGCTTTAAAGATACTACTACCTGGATGCAAAATATTATTAATGGCCAGCCCGCGCCGAACAACTGCTAATACAAAGGAGTGAAATGCCCGAAGTAACCTTTAAGACTAACCCTAATGCCACGCAAGTAATAATAGGTGATAGCGTAGAAGTACTAGGAATTGATAAAGAACTAGCCAAGCTCAGTAAGTTTGAGGCTAAGTATAGGCAGAGCTATTTGGATCTAGCGAATAACAAGTTGTTTATCGGAACTAAATATGAGATAGCCAATAAAACAACCGATCCGTACGCTAACTTACAGTGGCTTGAGATAGGTACTGTTATCGTAAAGGCTTTGGCTGCAACCAACGTAACTAATATTGAGCTTGATTATCGCATAGATCTAACTTTGAAAAATCTGGAACAGTTGTTACTGGGAATCTTTCAGGCTAGCTGGCATTATGATAGTTATTTGAGTGCAAAGTCTGCAAAGAGCAAAACCTACAAAATACATCTCGCAAGCACCGTATTTAAGCCACTTGGTTCAGCTCAACAAAAAAAGCTTTTGCAGATAGTCACAGCGCTTAATTCGGCAATGCTTTTAACTCGCACTATAGTAAATGAGCCACCCGAAACCTTACATCCCCACACTGCCGCCAAACTAGTGATAGAAAACTTTAAACGAGTTAAGAATGCAAAAGTAAACATTTATGATGAGAAATGGCTGTCTGCAAACGGCATGAATGGAATAACCTTTGTTGGCCGGGGGAGCCGCTATCAGCCTAGATTAGTCCATGTAGTTCTCAAGCCAAACGATCAGTCTAAGACTAAAGTAGTTTTAGTCGGTAAGGGTCTTACCTATGATAGTGGTGGTCTAGATATTAAAGTTGGCGGCGGTATGAAGACGATGAAGACGGATATGGCCGGTGCAGCAACCATGCTAGGCGTGATGAAGGCTATTTCGCAAGTTGGACTAGATAATATTGAACTGCACTGGCTAAGCGCTTTTGCTGAGAACATGATTGGACCAAACAGTTACAAATCTGACGATATTATCGAAACCTATAGTGGATTGACGGTAGAAGTGCATAATACCGATGCTGAGGGGCGATTAACTCTAGCCGATGTTTTAAGTTACGCAACTACACTGAATCCTGATTATATTATTGATGCCGCAACCCTTACAGGAGCAGCAATAGTGGCAGTTAGCGAGCGATTTACGGCACTCATGGGAAACGACAAGGGATTAACTGAAGGTTTGCTGCAGAAGTTCGAGCATGAGGGTGAATACACCATACATACTCCAATGCCAGAGAGCTTAAGGGAGGTGGTTAAAGGTGATATCTCAGACCTAATAAATACTGCAACAATTGATCGCCAGGCAGGACATATCAGTGCAGGTTTATTCTTGAGTCACTTCGTAAATCAAAACAACTTCCGTAATCCAAAGCTTAAAATCAAAAAGCCATCTGAACCAGCGTGGGTTCACCTAGATATTGCAGGCTCAGCTTACAATAATGGCAAAAACGGGCTCGAGACAAAGGGTGCAACAGGCCAGAGTGTTCGTAGTATTGTGGCTTGGCTTCAAGATGTAGATAAATAGCTCGCCTTTAGTTCACTTGAACAGATGGCACACTAAAGGTTTTAAGTTAAAAAAACGCCCTTTTGGGGCGTCTGCTATATTTTATATTTACTACTTTGTCTTAATTTCGGTAATCTCGAGTACTGTGTGGCGTTGTCGGTGTCCAGTTATGGTTCGCTGGCGTTTTTTAGCCTTATACTTCTGAACCTGTATTTTATCACCTTTAACATCTGGTTCGGCAATCTTTGCCTTAACAATGGCATTTTCTACCTTTGGCTTTCCTACAAGGATGTTATCTCCATCAATCACCAATAGTGGTTGAAATTCTACAACGTCTTTATCGGAATGCAAAAGATCGGCCTCAATTTTGTGGCCCTTCTCTACCATATACTGTTTTGAACCTGATTCTATTACTGCAATCATTGCTGATTTTTCCTTTCCTTGCCTCCAGGGACAATAAAAGATTGTATCACAGATTAGAGTGTTCTGTAAAGACTTATTACTCATCTGATACTTAACGATTTAAGCACCTCAACCTGCTATAATTAGCGTATGCAGAGGGTGAGACACACTATTTCAATTACCAACCAAAAGGGGGGGGTAGGCAAAACTACTACCGCTATTAATAGCGCGGCCTACTTAGCTAAAGATGGGTTAAAGGTTTTACTGGTTGATTTAGATCCCCAGGGGAACAGTACTAGTGGCCTTGCGATTGATAAGCATCAGCTAAAGGCCTCTATATATGACGTAATGATAAATGGACACCAAGCTGAAGCAGTAATTGTAGAAACATCCGTAAAGAATCTGGATATACTGCCTGCTAACTCAGTACTGGCTGCTGCAGAGGTGGAGCTAGGCAATGTTAAAGGGAGGGAAAGAATTCTGGCTCAGGCTCTGGATCAGCTTGATTATGATGTTGTTATTATTGACTGTCCACCGTCTCTTGGGCTCTTAACTATTAATGGCTTTGTAGCCAGTAATTACATACTAATTCCAGTACAAAGTGAGTACTTTGCTCTAGAGGGATTATCGGAACTACTCAACACAATTAAGTTGGTGCGTGGTGGTCTTAATCCGAATTTAGAGCTACTCGGTGTGGTTGTAACTATGCACAAT
>CAYSEY010000021.1:10403-10640 GCA_964430405.1 uncultured Candidatus Saccharibacteria bacterium | reverse complement strand
TTTACCACTAAAGACTATATCAATAGTGGTCATCTATTGTTACGCATTTGGTTGATAATGGCTAAACACAAAATTGCTTACCATCCATTTGGATCTGTTATTACCAATGAAAAAGCTCATGAAGAATTTCGTAAGCACTTTGATATTGATGAATCAAACAAGATGGCTTGGCTATTAATGCGAGCCGGCCATACCGACCAGCAACCACCCCGAAGCGAGCGCTTACCGTTAGAGGAT
>CAYSEY010000021.1:0-10393 GCA_964430405.1 uncultured Candidatus Saccharibacteria bacterium | reverse complement strand
GAGGATTATATGTTATGAGACTCTTAGTACCAATTGTCCATTTTGCATTGTTCAGAGTAGTTAACATAATCAACTTTATTGAATATACCTTGGCGTTTTCCGAATCACTCTATAAGCTACTCCTTATTAAGGGCTTCGAGAATTTTCGATGGCGCTTCGGAGCCTGGAGGGCCTGGTATAACTCCACGCTGGCTTATAAAAAAGTTTCCGCTTACCGAGATTATATCGATAAACACGGCGGCAAACCTAAAGTAATGCTGAAAACTAATCTGATACCAGATTTCTCGATAGTTCCAGAAATTGATAAAAAACACTACATCAAAGCCTACAAGAACGAGGAACTCCTACTACACGGCAACATCCCTCGTAAGGGAGTTATGGTTGATGAGTCTTCGGGTAGTAGCGGTACTCCTACAAGCTGGGTTCGCGGTCCACGAGAGAGAGCAATGACAAAGCAAATGCTTCAGCTTAGCTATCATTCTACTATCGGTAAAAAGAAGTCATTTGTTATTAATGGTTTTGCTCTTGGAGCCTGGGCTACAGGAATGAATGTCAGTATGTCGCTTATAAATGTGTCAATTATTAAGTCCACAGGACCAAATATTGATAAAATAATCAACACCCTAAAGGACTTCGGACCAGAGTACCATTACATCATCACCGGATATCCACCATTTTTAAAAACTCTGGCAGACGATACTCGTATAGATTGGACCAAATACTCTGCAGACGCTGTTTTTGGTGGCGAAGGGATCTCTGAATCATTACGTACCTACCTACTCAAATCGTTCAATTCTGTACTGGGAAGTTATGGAGCGTCAGATTTAGAAATTAATATGGCCGCCGAAAGCCCCTTTACGATCGCACTACGCCAACTGATCGAAAGCGATCCAGCAGTACGCTCAGCTTTAACAGTTGAACAATACGGTGTTACTCCGATGTTATTTCAATTCAACCCGTTAGCTTACTTATTCGAAACAAACTCAAAAGGGGAGCTGGTGATCACTTTATGCCGCACATTTAATCTATCACCACGCATACGCTACAACATACACGATAGAGGCCATGCAATTCGCCACAAGCTTATTAAACATAAGCTCCAAGAACTGGGCAAATGGGATGAACTAGCAAAAATCCCACATAGATTAGATTTGCCAGTACTGTTTCTATATGGTCGTTCTGATATGTCTATCGACTATTATGGCGCCAACGTAACGCCTGAAAGTATTAACGAAATCCTATTCAATAACGAATCTATCAGTGACAAATTTACTACCTTTAAGCTTGTCAGCCAAGAGGACGACAAACACAATAAAAGGTTTTCAATATATATAGAACTAAAATCTAACATACATCCTAAAAACGTAAGTAAAGAGCTTTCGGAGGAACTATTTGCAACTCTAGCCGAAAAGAATCGAGACTTTTATAACGCCTATTATCACACCGCCACCAAAGATAACTTGCCAGAAGTGAAGCTATTCGAGTTTGGGACTGGGCCGTTTAAAGGCGAAGATAGTCGTATTAAACACCAATACGTTGCGACCGATTTGAAGTACGATAAGCTATAAACTTAAAACCCCACACAGTAAATACCATGTGAGGTTTAATCGCGACCAGGTCCAAACCTGCTCTCGATATCATTCAGATAAGCAAAGAGTTCTGAATGTTGATCATCTCGTGTCTGCAGGTAGTCAGCCAACAGATCGTTCGGACAATACTCGAGCAAGGTAATTGGCTGGGCTGTACCGATAATCACTGAGTAATCCCAGTGGTATTCGATAAACAAATAGTTCATGCCCAGCTTATGCCGTAAACCCACGAAGCCCTGTATCTCGGCGACGTAGACTCCAAACCGAATATTGCTAGCATGCAAGTAATACACACCGCCATCTTCGCAGGCCTCAACTGCAAAATAGCCAGACATTTACACCTCCAGCACATCTATTAGGAGCGAATGCCCATATTATAGTCCTATTTGACCAGATCACAACTTGCTAGTTACCAATAATATACAATTCTTCTTCGGCTCTAGTAATAGCCGTGTATAGCCATCGGCGCCAATCTTCGTCGCTCATCTGCGAGAATCGCTCTTCGAATACCAACACTCGCTTAGCTTGACCACCCTGCGCCTTATGTACAGTTAGTCCATAACCAAAATCAAACAAACCAGTCTGCTCACCCTTATCCCGTTTAGGTCCTCGCGACATGGTTGTTGGGGTATTGAACTGTTCGCGTGGCACATAGCCATCAAAGCGTTTACCGTCGAAATTCGCCACCATCTGCCACCAGAGCTTTTCTTTGTCGTTATCGGCCTCAATTATAGTTTCGATCACGCCTAGCTGACCATTCACTAGGCCACTTTCATGATTGTTGCGTAAACATACAACCACATCATTTCGCTGTGGATCGCTCGTTTCGTAGCCCTTAAGTTGCCGCACATGGGCGTTTAATCTGAGACGAGTATTGTTATACCCACATAGCACCATAGTGTCGCTATCGTGACTATGTAATATCTCTTCAATTATATCTCCAGTCTCGTTGTTGGCCCGACTTAGTTTGCGAACGGTATACGAGTAGTCTTCGACTGGTATCTCACCAGTCGTACGAGCCAAAGTAGCCAGCTTGATTATTGGGCTATCAGCCGCTTGGCGCCATATCCTCTCCAATCGCAATGTAGGTTCGGCCATTAGATTAAAATCAGAATTAATAGGTGGGAGCTGACCATGATCACCGACAGCCAAGATTGGCTTGCCAAAGCTTAGGGCGTCCTGCCAGATATCTTCACTTACCATACTGGCTTCATCGATAATTAACAGGTCGCACTTTATTTCATCTCGCTTTTCCCAATACACCCCACCATCTTTGCGCTCCTTACGGTTATACATCAGGCTATGTAGGGTAGAGACCGAATCTTTTGTTTGCAATATCTTAGCTTCCTTAAGGCGCTTTTTTAGTACTAGAGCCGCTTTACCTGTATAGGCCGCAAAAGCCACCTTCATCTCCGGACGATTGGTATGCAAAACCTGCCGTAGCATCGCCATTAGGGTAGTTTTACCTGTTCCGGCATAGCCACCCAGGGTTAAATATGGCTCATTTTGGTCTTTTAGCCACTTACCGATAGCGGTTAAGGCCGTGGCTTGATCTGTTGATAGTTTATGCATGAGGATTGTATTTTAGCATACCATTACGAACAAAAAGCGGACTTAAGGTTGCGTGATAATAAATATTGACATTCCATTACTTTTATGCTAATATATTGGTTCGATTTCTGATGAAGCCCAAGTAATCAGATGTACCTGGAGGAATCAATGAAACACATGATGTTCGTTTTCTGTGCCGATACCCCGACCCCTGATCTGCACACGCAGATCGCCGAGCTCACCGGCGTCGAGCTGGTGTACGAGCTCACCGGACACCACGCCCACGGTTCCGAACACCCTGACCTGGTTGTGATCATCACCGACGATGCCCATGCCGTCCAGGAGGCCATCGAGGCCTTCAGCCCTGGTGTGCGGACCTACGTCCAGCTCGTCTGGAAGGAGCAGCCGCACATCATCACCAGTGCGGACATTCCCGGAGGTCCGGTCACCGCGCCAGCCAAGCTCATGGTCGCCCCGGCGCCCATCATCACGAGCGACGACATCCCTGGCTTCGTGCCCAACCCAGCCATGCGTCCCGCCCTGGTCCAACGCGACTTCTCGTCGCAGGCTGGTCTGGCCAGCTTCGATGGCATGGGCATCGGCGGAATCGACCAGCTGGTCGAGCTCCACCACTAGCAGCACCCAAGCTGCATCGAGCCCCTCACTTTCTACCAAGATCGTGAGGGGCTCTTCACTTATTGGTGAATACTGTGCTTAATAGTACAATGATGCTTATGGCTAAAAAGATCACCATAAGTGACAAAGAATTAATTCGGAACCTATCGATATTCGGTGCAGTATTTGCAATCATTATGGGGACTTTACTGCACTTTACTTATGGGTGGAGTGGCGAGAATGTAATTGTCGGGTTATTTTCGCCCATCAACGAGAGTGTTTGGGAGCATCTTAAGCTAATCGTAACACCTCTACTGCTCTTTGCTGTTATTGATTATTTCTACTTGAGGGATAAGGTAGATAATTACCGCTTCGCTCTGGCTAAAGAAGTGGGTATCGCCTCGGTTGTGATTGTCGGAGGATTCTACCTATACACTGCCATACTTGGCACAGATTACTTACTGATAGACATTGCGCTATTTATTGTTGCAATTATTATAGCCAAATGGGGAGGTTATTTATTCTTAACAGGCAGGTTTAAAAAGTATGAATTTAGTGGAATCAACACGATTTCAGCTGTTTTCTTAATAATTTACGCTGGGCTCCTTTTGTATTTTACTTTTTTCCCTCCACATAGCGACATGTTTAAAGATCCAGAAACTAGCACTTATGGAATTTACCAAACACCTTAAGCTAGTCAGCAATTATACTATTGATAAATACGGCGTATAATAAACCTTATGTCTAAAAAGCAACAGATGCGTTCATCAACCAAAGGTATTATTGTAGTTATATCCATAATTGGAGGCTTAGCCCTAATAGTAATCATCGCTGCGATAGTAGTGATGATTTTTGTAACCGGACCACTAATGACAAATTCACAAGAGACATACCAAGCCAATACAACCGAAAAGAATAATGCCATTCAGAACCAAGCGATACAAGAGAAGAATCCTAGCCTATGCGATCAGATAAGTGGCGAAACTTCAGTATCTATGCCTTTGCCGGGTGGTAATAAGGTTAAAACATACGATGAAGCCACCTCCAAGCAGCGTTGCAAACAACAGGCCGAGGCCGGCCAACCTTTCGTTTATTAATTAAGGAGAGATTATGGAACCAATCGAAAACTCATCAAACCCAAGTCCCGAAACGACCAAAGGTCCTGTACCAATCAGTCCCACCCCTCAACCAAGTGAACCAGTCACACCAACACCATTAAATCCAGTGCCGCAACCAACCAGCGGAGCACCTCTAAACCCACCACCGAAAAAATCTGCGATGAAAATAGTTTTTATTATCATCGCTATTATCGTACTAGTAATAGGTGGTATCCTGATTTCAACCTTTTTACTAGCACCCAATCTATTTAAGGCTACCGCGCCAGCTCAAATAACTAATGATCCAACAGCTCTTAGCGATGATAGTACCGACAACACCGGCTCTACTAACACTAAGTCCGTAGCCGACGAAACACTCACTCAGGACATTCTAAAAGCTATCTATATATCTGAGTCATCTAGCCAGACTCTGCAAAGTAACGAAATAGTCATTACCGAAGTCAAGCTAATATCAGATGAAAATAAAGTCATAACCGAGGAATGGAGTATTGATATTGGCGGTGTTAAATCTGTTTATACTGTTACTCTCAAGCCTTCATCAACAGGTGGTACCGATTATACAGTGGTTAAGAAAAAAGCCTAGCATGATACAATTAAGTAAATAAGGAGAGTTTAAATGAGCGAATCAGCCAATACCAGCCATACACCAGCATCAACTAACGAACATTCTATGGATCTACCAAAAAAGAAAAGACCAGTCGGCAAAATCATACTAATCATTCTAGCTATTATCGTTTTAATTGCCGCCAGCCTGTTTCTGGGTTATTGGTACCGAGATAAGATGGCTAAAGAACAGGCCGCCCAGCTCAACCAACAGATAAGTGAGCTTCAAGCTCAGAAGAATACAGCCGAGGAAAATGCCGCCAAACTACAAACGGAGCTCGATGAGCTTAAGGCTGCCAAGGCTAGTACTGCAACTACAAATGCCACCACCATAAAAAATGTCGAAGCCGCACTTACATCTGGAAACTATGCTGCATTAGAACAATACATGGCTAACCCAGTTAAGGTAGTGATCGCTGCTTCTGGAGGAGTTAGCAACAAAACTCCTGCAGAGGCCGTAGCAAGTATGAGTTATGTTGATGCCGGCACCGACCCATGGACAACGAGTATTGTTGCTGCCACTCTCACCACCTGGCGTTCCGGCCCTTACAAACAATACTTTGCCACCACTGCCGTGGTTGCCAAGTCGGCCAACAATTACGTGGTATCAGTTGGTTTTAACTCAGCCGGTAAAATCGACACCATCTTTATGACCAACAACGCCGAACTACTAGCCAGCTAAAAAGCTTATAGTTTTAATTCCCGAAAAAGCTGTTAAAATAGGCCGCTAAGCCTATCTATGTTCGCTTTGTACATCGACCAAAGGGGGAGCGATGGATTCTGTCGCAACCAAAGATCACAGCCAAGCCAGAGTATGGCCAGCAGTTTGGATTGTGGCCATTACCGCAGCGATTGTGTTTGCGCCCGCGCCGTATCAACTTGTCGGGCTGATCGCAGTCGCACTGGTGGCGTTCTACGAATTCACCAACTTGGCCCGCGTCATTTTGGGTAGCCCAGCTGATACCGATTTGACTCGAGTTGCACTGACGATTCAAACCGGACTACTGGCTTGTTTCGTTCCGGTGATGGTTGCAGTTGGTATTCAAGCGGGGTGGCAACTGCAGTTTCTGCTCATCGCTAGCATTTATGTCAGCGATGTTTGTGCTCTTTATGGTGGGCGCAAATTCGGCCGTCACAAGCTGGCACCGCGCATCTCACCAGGTAAGTCCGTGGAGGGGGTAGTGTGCGGACTTGTCGGCGCAAGCCTGGTGCTGTTCGTCTTGTGGCCAATCTTCGACTTCACTCCCAGCTTCAACCAGCTTTGGCTTGCCACTCTCAGCTGGACACTCTTCGGGGTGGTCGGCGATCTCAACGAGTCTTGGCTGAAGCGCCAGGCAAAGGTCAAGGATTCTGGCACCATTCTGCGTGGTCACGGGGGAGTACTGGATCGCATCGATTCACTACTTTCCGCAACATTGGTGGCAGCCCTGTGGGTATGGATCTGGATGGCCTAGCTAGTTAACAGCTCGAACAATTTTGTTCGGGCTGTTTTACTTAGCGGTTTTGTTTATATACTGCTACAATTACGGGATGAACAACAAACCAAACTATGCATTTATAGATAGTCAGAATCTAAATATCGGCATTCAAAGCCAAGGCTGGAAACTAGATTGGGGCAAATTCAGGCTGTATCTCAAGAATAAATACGGCGTAGATAAAGCCTATCTATTTATCGGTCAGCTCGCCGGCCAGGAATCGTTATACGAAAAGCTCACCAATAATGGTTATGAGTTAATATTTAAGCCAACTACTGAGTACAAGGTGGATGGCAAAGTAACGGTTAAGGGTAATGTCGACGCCGAGCTAGTACTTTACGCTAGCGCTAAAACTTATCGGCATTATAATAAAGCCATTATTGTTAGTGGCGATGGCGACTTTTATTGCTTAGCCGAATATCTAAAAGACCAAGGCAAATTAGGATCAATATTGGTTCCAAATCAAAAGTTCTCTAAATCTCTAAAAGATTTTGATACCTATATAAAGCGCATTGACCATGCCAAAAAATCCTTAATGCTTCACGAACATAAAAAAGACCAGGACTAGCGGTCGGTCGAAACCTTAGGCATCCCTGGTCGTGGTGATAACATTATAATAACATTTTGTTTTTGTTAAAACCAGTGGCTTTTACTACTAATTTTGCTTGTGTTTAAACGAGCCACCTAGGTTAACAAGTTATGCATACTAATTGTATATCAATAGTTTTGAGAATTATCTTAAAAGGCTTATACTTATACTAATCTTATAATTACAATGGCAAACAAAAAACAATCCCGAACAAGAGTTAAATCGTTCAAAGGCAAAAGAACTACTTTTAAATTCCGCTGGTGGATGGCAATTGTATTAATTGTAATTATTGCCGGAACTGGGATCGCGATTTTGCGACTCAGCCAGGCCGGTACTGGCACTCATTATTTGCAAAACGACTTTGGTGGGCATAATTATGGGCCAGCCGTCATGAAGGATCTTACTGGCGAACACTATTTTTGGTGTGGGGTTAACCAGTTCATTAATAGCTCGGGTAAACCTGAAAATGAGGAAGTTGTTTATTATCAACATCTCGACTATGCGACCGGTAATTATTCCAATCAATACCCCACTTTACAACCACGCATTCCGGGCAGAAGTGCTGGGTGGGAAAATAATTCGCACATGTGTGATCCAACTATCGTCGAGGGTAACTTTAAGCTCGAGAATAAAACATACAAATACGCGCTGTATTATGATTCTGATCCCGATCATTCCTCACGCAATACAAAAATCGGCGTTGCCTTTACTAACGAACTTAAAAGTAACCCCAATACCCCAACTGTCTGGAAGTTCGTAAATCATCCGGTCATTTGCGAGTATGGTACTAAAAAGAATACTTACGGCGTTGGCACAACTAGTGCCATTGTGGACCCAAAAGATTCTAGTAAGGTAAAAATGATATTTTATGATACGTCAAATGAACTAGCCCCTGTTAACGGTAGGATTCCTGATGTTTATTCTGTAGAAGGCTTTAATGGTTATGACTTTGGCTGGGGCGCAAATTGCCAGCAAACCAGTGTAAACAAAGTCGTAAATATCCAGCAGAACAACGAAAACGGAGCTAGGGGATATAGCAACAATCCGCATATTCCACAAATAGTTAACACCAATAATGTCGTTTCGCCCGGTGGTGATTTTGCTTTCGATAAAGCTAATAACTGGTACTACATGGTTAGCGGTGATGCCTCAGCAGCCAGAGATTGGCAGAAAGAGGGCATACCTAACGGCGGTATCAACGAACTATTCCAGCTTACTATTGCACGGATTCGCCCAGAGGCTTTAACCGACACATCAAAAGGCGGCTGGGAAATACTTGGACACATTAACTCCGACACAACAAAGAGCTATCTGAACTTCAATGCTGGCATTCTGCGCAATGGTAGTGGCTACCTAGACGGGGTATCGGGGATGAAATACGGAGTACGCACACTTCAAATATGGAATTCTTTAATCGTTCCCGCCGGCCTGGCAAACAACCAATTGGTAGCTGACTCCGATTCGGCTCTACGCACAGCACAGTTTAACGATATGAAGATCGCACCAATCGACTGGGTTCCTGGCCGCATACCTATAAAACGATATGTTAACCCCCAAACCGAACACATTACTACCGCCGGGGTTAAGCCAAAAGTAAACTACTCTTACGACAACCAAACCTATTATGTACTACCTGGCAAAATAGGTCCGCTTTGGAAGCCAATATACTCTTGTGCCACAACTGGACTTTACGATTACTTTTTATCAACCAACGAAAACTGCGATAACTTTTTAAGACTCGGGTTAGTTGGCTATAGCTACGCAGGAGAGTCGGCACCAACATTGCCAGGTCGGTGGAGTAAGCTATATCGTTGTTGGAATTATCCTGGACCAAACGGGCAAGGCGAAAACTTTATGACTACTAGCGATACTTGCGAAGGCGCTGGCAAGCCAGTCGACTCATCGTACGGCTGGGTATCGCTCGATCCTGGAAGTAATTCCTTTAAATAATCTCTAACAGCAATTTGGAACTTAATACCAAAACAGCGTAAAATTAAACTATGAAAGTTGGAATACTAGGAAGTGGCGATGTCGGCAAAGTCCTAGCTGAGGCCTTCAAAAGCGAAGGGCACGAGGTTATGATCGCCACCCGCGACATAAAGTCTGCTAAGGCAGCTGAGTTAGTTGAGTCTGGCTTAAATGTTGGCACATTCGCTGATGTTTCCAAATTCTGTGAGTTGGCTGTACTTTGTACTCTCTGGGAGGGTACTGAGAACGCCATAAAGATCGCTGGGCCAACTAATTTGGAGGGCAAAGTGGTGATTGACGCTACCAACCCGCTCGATTTCTCGGCTGGGATGCCACCAACACTCGTAAAGGGCCGTACAGACTCCGGCGGTGAGCAAGTTCAGCGTTGGCTTAAAAAGAGTAAGGTTGTTAAGGCCTTCAACATAGTAGGTAATGCCCATATGTACAAACCGCAACTATCAGATACACAACCAACGATGTTCTTTTGCGGTAACGATGACAGCGCCAAAGAGGTGGTCAAGACTATCCTCTTAGCATTTGGCTGGCAGCCGCTTGATATTGGCGATATTACTGGTAGCCGCGAACTCGAACCGATGTGTATTCTCTGGGTTAAAATTGGTATGCAAACCGGCAGCTGGAACCACGCGATTAGTTTATTAACTGATCAAAAATAGATCCAATTCACCTTAAACCGACTATCTACCAGTATTTGATTTCCAGCCCTGGAGCAACAGAAAGTGAAGATTGTTAGTATGCTCTTTGTTTGAAGGCTGTTTGAGCCTGAAGCGAAGCATCAAGCGAGTTCCTGAAAACAGGAAGTATTAACTAATCTTTATGTTTCTGCTTGCGAACTAGCGGGCTGGTGGTTTTGCTCCACTTTTGCCA
>CAYSEY010000020.1:7551-10708 GCA_964430405.1 uncultured Candidatus Saccharibacteria bacterium | reverse complement strand
GTTGTGTTACCGGCGAGTGTAATTGTGCCGGTAAATTCCACCGCTGCGCCTTCGTTGTAAAAAGCTCCGTTGTTATATGAACCCGAGGTGTTACCATTGCCAGAAATTATGATGTTTTCATCAAAAACAATCGGTCCTGGAGATGATGCCGAGCGAAGCACACCGCCATCTGCAACTTCGGTGGTTCCCGTAACCGTACCAAGCCCTGAGCCGAGTGCCGTCACAAGAGAGCCTGAATTGATAAATATATCACCATCAAAAGTAGCTGCGTTAGCTAGTAATGTGCCGCCTATTCCATCAAATGTTAAACTGCCAGGTCCAGAGAGGGTTCCGCTAGTGGTAAGGTTTGAATCGGTATAACTTCCAGTGCCAGTAGCCGTGATACTATCGCCTGCAGAGTTAATAGATAAAGTACCACTAAAATCAAGATTACCGCCGGTAGCTACTGTGATTGCCGCATCGGTATACACATTAACCGTCCCAGATAATTCCAGATTGCCAGATTGAACAAGAACGGAGCCTGTGGTGTTGATAGTAACATCGCCAGTAACCTCAACATTGCCAGGTAACATATTAAGCTGTGGGCTTGCGGTACTATTTAGAACTAATTCGTGATATACCTCCGTAATATTTGCTCCTTCCAACACAATTTGCGTTATTGCAAACAAATAGCCCTTCGGAGATATTTACTGCACCACTAGCTGTAAACGTAGAAGCATTGGTCGAGGTGGTCAAATTTGCCGTACCCCACTTGTTAAAGTTGCCCATACTACCTCCTGTGAATTCTGGTGCTGTAAAATCTTGGTTGGCGTATAGGTTAAAATCATTTGCACCGGCCATGTTCAGGCCAATTGCATTACTAATAGAGTTTCCAGTTCCATTTATCACTAAGCTTGTGCCAGTGCTAGGATTTTCAAACGTCATATCGGTCATATTGAAGTTGTTATCTGCGCCCGTGAATTGCAAATAGCCAGATATTACTATCGGGTTGCCTGTGATTGTATAGTTACTACCCGCTACATCAATCTGATCAAAAGTGGTTGTTCCGGGTAGGTCGTTATCGCTAGATGGAGCAGATCCAACAGGAAAGACCAAGCTATCGCCATTCTCAGGGACTCCAGCACCATCACAACCCGCCACATCATCCCAATTAAGCGGATTACTCCAATTGCCGTCAGCCGAGCCGTCCCAAGTACAAGTACCAGCCGCGGCATTCACGGTAGTAACTGGCAAAACCAAAAACGACCATATACTTAATAATAAAGTCGCAAGTAAATAACTAATTTTCTTCATTTAACCCTCACAATTATTGTTATGTTAATGATAGAGTTTTATATGGTTTGGGTCAATATTAACTTTCGATACGACGGAAGAGTATGTCACGGAGTTGTCTACTTTTATTCTCAGTTTAATTTGGTACTGCTTATTGATTGTAATAAAAATGAGGAGTAAAATTTAGCCAGATTGGTGACTCCAGCTAATGCATGCTATTCACGCATTAGCTGGAGTCAACCGGCTCCAATAGCAACTCATCATCGGAGGTGAGTATGAGCACAGAAAGCGGGGTGCTGGATCGACCAGCAACCCTCCCCAACTTTGATCTTCACAGTGTCGAAGAGGCACTGAAGGTCAATCATGTCGTGTTCGGCGGAGATCCGCTGACAGACATGGAGATCCAGGAAGGCATTCGAGCCTACCGGGAGTATCTTATGCGCCACAAGGCGCAAGGTATGCCCGAGCAGTTCGAACTACCCTCCCTGCTCGTCGACCGTGTGTGGCACACCCACATGTGCGAGACAAGGCAGTACACGGATGACTGCATCGAGTACTTCGGCGCGATCGTCCACCACAGCTCCGGGATGTGCCATGGTGGTGGCACCGGCGGCTGATACCTGCCAAAACGATTAATGGAGGCGGCGTTTCGACCCGCCTCCATTAATCGGAGCCAATAAAGATCATGCCCTCAAATTAGTAACTGGGGGTTTTTAGTTTAGTCAATTCTTGGAAAGATTATTAAATTACCTTTCGAAACCCTACCATCATTAAAAATCTTATCAATGCTTCTAGACGTTTCCGGTAAGAATGGTCTTAGTGCTTCTGATATAGTCAACAATTCGGATGTGAGTGAGTTAAGTATTCCTTTCGTTTTTTCTTGATCAGTTCTATATAGCTCCCATGGCTTTTCCTGATCAATAGTAACATTTAGTATAGAAAGCCTCTGGAATATTTGTTCAAGACACCGATCGAAGCGGAAATCATTCATGAGTTCTTCGATATCAATTGCACTAGACTTCACCTTTATGTATTGCCCACCATTATACTTTTGTAGCATTGCACCCAATCGCGAAACTAGATTACCTAATGTATTTGCTAAATCTGCATTATATACTTCTTCAAATCTTTGTTTTGTAAAATCACCGTCATCATAACTCGGGATATACCTCAACAAATAATACCTAACCGCCTCAACACCATACGTCTTCAGATATTCAATTGGATCAACTACATTGCCAAGGCTTTTACTCATCTTATGTCCATCACTAGTAATAAAACTATGTACAAAAATCGCCCCAGGAATTTGTAAGCCAGCACTCATAAGCATTGCGGGCCATAACAAACAGTGAAATCTTGCTATATCTTTACCAACCACGTGCACATCGGCTGGCCATAACTGTTTAAATTCATCGCTATTTTCTTTATAGCCTATTGCAGATATGTAGTTGGTTAAAGCATCAAACCAAACATACATCACATTTTCACTATCATTAGGAACCTCTACACCCCACTCTAACTGAGTCTTTGGCCTTGATATGCTAATATCATCAAGACCAGATTCAATAAAACTGAGCATTTCGTTTCGTCTTTTTTCCGGAACAATACGTAGTGTGTTATTTTCTATCATTTCGTACAGGCGCTTACTGTATTTTGACAAAGAGAAAAAGTAACTATCTATTTCTAAATATTTTAGTTTTGCCTTATGTATTGGGCATTTTTTGTCCGTCGTCTCGGTTTCCGTGTAATACTTCTCACAACCTATACAGTAAAGGCCAGAATATCTACCTTTATATATATCAGACTCACAAGCCAACCAAAATTTTTGTGCGGCAGCTTTGTGGTTCGGGTCTGTTGTACGTACGAAGCCATCATTGCGGAGCTG
>CAYSEY010000020.1:0-7541 GCA_964430405.1 uncultured Candidatus Saccharibacteria bacterium | reverse complement strand
GTCTTACTTAATTCATCCACGTATTCCTTGGGGTGTCTACTTTGGCTTTTTGCCGCATCATATAGTTTCTGGCCATGTTCATCAGTCCCTGTTAAAAAATACGTTTCCTTTCCTCTGATAGAGTTGTATCTTGCTAGGGTATCTGCCTGGATAAGCTCCATTGCATAACCTACATGTGGTTTGGCATTTGCATATGCAATAGAGGTAGTGACATAAAAGCTATTTTTTTGAGGTTTCATAGAATCTCTCTATCTGCATTATTTGATTTAAAAGATATGGCCTAAGCATAAGTAGGTTATCTCTATCCTCTTCACTTATATCCAACCCATCAACCGTATTATTGATTAGGGTCAGCATATTTTGTAATGGTAAAAGAAAATGCAAGTCCTTTTCTAGTCTAGAAATATATTGGTAACAATACTTTATAACCTCTCTCAAGTAAATAGGTGTGCATTGTTCCATCGTAAAATCATCTAGGTCAACAAGGTATAATTTATCTTTTTGTGCCTCTTCCGTTTTACCATACATAAATTGGTCTGGGCGAAGATCACCTATAGTGGGTAATTTATTTTCATAAACATAGTCTATATACTCTACTATCTGTTGAAAAAATCTCGATAATACCTCGTTAGGTATTTTGTTGTCAGGATTATCGATATACTCCCCCAATGATACTCCAAAAACCTTCTTTGTTACTCGATACGTCGATTTAACACCGTTATTACTACCGACTACGTCCCAATATTCTGGCACCTCAATATCGCTAACCGTTCGAATAATATTAATTGCTTTGGCAAATCTCTTGCTGTCCTTTTGATTTGTAATCGGTTCAATTCTAACAACGTAACGCGGGTCATTTTCAAAATACGCTAACTCTGACTCTTTCCCTTTAGTGCGGTAGGTTAAGTTATCGCTAAACGGTTCTCCCTGATTTATATTAGATTCATTCATTTATTATAAAATAGATAAATCCATTTACATCGCTATTTTTTGTTGTTTTTAATTTCGGCATGTGTATGAAATTCTGGTTCCTTAGTATTACTTTTAACAGGTTTGTTGCGACGTAATTTTACCACTTTCCAGATGATAAGAATAGTTATCCCGCTACCAATAATAAATATTGGTATGTAATTAACCTTAACCCTTGTGTTAGCCAGTGCTGTTGGGCTGTTGGGCTGAAATACTTCGGCTGTTGCCGGTGAAGCAAAATACTGACCAAAATCAAATGCTAATCCCCAAAAAGATTGGTTCGGTGCTCTCGCCCCCACCAGCTGAGATACCGTACCTTGTGGATTTTGAAGTATGTATTCCAAATCAAAAGTTGCCGAATTACTAGGCGCTGTTCCTGTGAAGTATACGACCGAAAATAGCGGCATCACCACGAACTTACTTGAAAGCAAAGTTGTATCATTTGCTACCTGTGGCTTAAAAGCCGTATATCCTAAACTGACATTTTCATACTGATAATTAATATCTACACCCGCCTCAGTGATAGCAACAGGCTCAGAATCACTTGCGCCCCAAACAGCAAAGGCAAAATGATCAATATCACTAATACCGAAGTTGTTAAACTTTTCACCCCAAGTTGGATCTAGATTTATCCAGCCTACATTTGGTACGTAAGCTTCTACCCAAGAGTGCAAAGAGTCACTTACCGAGCTCGATTGCTTAAGATTACCGGAGTATCCATAGCCTACGGGCATTCTAGCCGGGATACCGACCGAGCGTAGCATCGCAATAGTTAAATCAGAATATTCCAAACAAACTGCATTACTAGGATTCTTAAATGCTTCTAATGAGCCTTGCCTGACATTATATTTAATCTTTTCATTGTTGTAGTCTAGCGTTTCTATGACGTAGTTATTTATTGCTTTAACCATTTCTGCAACATTCTTTTTATCCTTCACCAACGATTCAGATTTTTGTTTTAAAACAGGGTTATCGCTATTCCAGTATTGCGTAGCTTTGGTGTATTTGGACTTAAGATCACGAGGAACATCATTAAGTTGCCCACTCCTCTCCAGATCATAATTTATATAACGAACCTCGGCTAAAATATCGGTAGATACTGTAACTTTTTGTTGTGGCTGCAAAGTATAGCTAGCAATTATATTATTATCAGGATCAAGCCTGACGCCTTCTGGCTTAGGATCGATCTTATTTAAATACACCGTTTGCGCTTCGGTGGTTGGAGGCAAAGTAACCTCATAAACCTTCGGGAAGCCCGATTTGTTTTCTAAGGGAAAATTGAAATTAGTTTGATATGTTGCAGAGTCTCCAAACAATATCTGAACCGACTGATCAATTAGATCTTGAGGTCCAAAGGAATATGTCTTACCACTGGACGAACTTGACACTTCCTTAGGTAGTTCGCCAAAGCCATGTATAGGTCCAAAATCCTTTGGCACCGAAAGGGTTACCTTATAGTCGTCACGATTTTCCGGGGCAATACCTGGTATATAAACAACATGTGCCCGCCCCTTGTTTTCAACTAAATCTGGGGTTTGATAGTCGATTATGAAACTCCAGTTTGTTCCTCTGCCCACATTTGAACGCGGAAAATCTATATTTATTTGAACATACTCATATTTATAACCACCTTCATCCGTTGCGATCTTCTCGGTTGTAAAAGGAATGCTACCGCCACCTCCATAGTAAACACGAAGATTATTCACTTCACTTGCCGGCGTAGATAGCTTAATACTGTCCAAGTATTGATTAGGTGTATTGTTAGTAATATTATAAGTCTCTTTTACATTAGTGACTCCAGTTTGCTCAACGTCATAATTGACGTCGATAGAGTAGCTAAAGTTTGCCGCTTGACTGGGGGTCGGCTTGAACGCCAACGATATTATTAATGCACCGAGAACTATAGTTGCCGAAAAACGTACAAATCGCCAAAGATTATCAGATAATTGCATATGCTTATTTTAGCAGATGTTAGACAATAGAAGTTAGAGGCTTGAAAAATGCATGTAAAGTATTTGCCACTGCTCCAAACTCAATTCTTGTGCCCGAACGGTTGTTTGCAAACCGGACTGTTTGAGTAAATCTTCGGCTTGCGATGTAGAAATTTGTAATCCGCCAGCCAGTGAGTTGCGTAACATCTTGCGCTTTTCGCCAAAGCCTGCCTTAACTAGGCGAAATAAATTCTTGGTATCCGCTTTGAATGCATGTTCGTTGCGTTGGGATATTTTGATGATGGCGCTATCAACTTTAGGAATTGGTTCAAATAATTCCTTGGCGACTGTGGCAACTATTTCTGCTGTTGCGTAATACTGCACACTGAAGCTCAATGTCGACATTTGGCCTGGAGTTGCAGTAATCCGCTCTGCGACCTCTTTTTGCACCATTAGAACCATTCTAATTGGTGGATTTTTACTCTCTAAAAATTGTCTAATCAAATTTGACGTTAAGTAGTAAGGAATATTTGCCACCACCAAATAATCTTTTGGGAGCTTAGTAAGATCGTACTTTAGTATGTCGGCTTGCACAATCTCAACATTACTAACTTGTCCATACTGATGTATTAGGTGCGGAATCAGATCATGGTCAGCCTCTACACAAACTAAGTTACCAGCCTTACTGGCGAGTTTACTTGTTAAATACCCAAGTCCTGGGCCAACCTCCAACACAGTATCTTCACGGCTAATGTCTGCAGAATCAATAATTTGATCTAATGTATATTCGTCGCGTAGCCAGTTTTGACCAAATGATTTTTTAGCTCTCATTCGCTAATTATGAATGCTAACAGTTGATGTGTGAAGTGTTACCGAACAAATCTACCGCACAGTGGCCACGGGCTGGCGCCCCTACGACGGTAGGTATCAGCAGCTTTGGCATCCTGTACGGCCGGAGGAGCATCAGCTGGGTCGTAGTATCCACCATAGTTATTCCAGGTTGCATAATCGAACTGATAAGCACCTCTATAAAGTGGGTTGCGCTTATTGGCATAATTACCGCCCGACTCACAGAAGCGCAGTTTTTGCCAACCTTCGCTCTGCATGTCATCGTTACTTCGTTTTGTTCCTCTTAGCACAACCTTTACTTTGGCTTCCTGAACAACCTTAGTATCTACCACGGTGCGACCAGTCTCAATGCCATCGCGTTGTTGAACTGCATAAGTTACTAGTTTTTGTCCTGGTGCACCAGGTTCTTTAACTTCCTGGAAGGAGGCCGGCTGATTTGGATCGTCTACATATTGCACCTCAGGGTTGATCACCTCCATAACAGAAACGATATCTTGGCTTAACCTACTCACTACAACGTGCGTTCCCTTAGATAACTTTGCGTCAGGAGCTACATTTAGCTGATCGCTTGGCTGTAAATCAATCCCCTTTTCGGCTAATAGTTCACGTACAGTCTGCTTCCAAGTTCTAAATTCGAATGTTTTGCCACCAATACTAACCTTGACTGGCATTGCTCGCTCAATCGTGATCTTTTGGCCAACAACGCCCTCGCCTACAAAGTTATCGCTACGCTCAGCATTAACTTTATCTTCATTATAAAGCTTTAGCCCAGCCGCAGCGACTACTTGGCGTGGGCTGCGATAGCCACTTAGGGTCGATATACGCGTATTACCATCTATAACCACCGCCGGGTAGGCTCGATACACATTAATATTATAAATCGGCTGAGTAATTTCAGTCTCTAAGGATGGTTCAACTACATCACCTTGGGCAATGTTTATGCCATTTTGTTCTAGGGCTTCGCCGATTGTTCTGGCGTTGGTAGCAACAGTTTTCTTTTGGCCATCAGCAAATATCGTAAGTAGTCCTTTGCCCTCTGCCAAAGCAACATTTCCAGGTAAGACCTGGTCTCTTCCAAAAACAATCGAAAATACCACAAAACAAAATAACACCACAACCGATACAATACTTAATATCGGACGATGACGTTTAGAACTGTTTAATTGTTTGTGCATGCGCGGTTGAGTTTCGGCATGCGCTCTGATTCTGGGTAAAATAATAAGCCTCTTTAGTTACTGGAAGAAGGCTTTTGTTTTTGTTTGTATCTACGCTATATATTTTAGGTCTAAGCATAAGGGCTTGTCAATGTAATTTTGAACACATATTTTGCGCAGATGTCAACGTTCTACAGATTAGAGCTTATCTAGTGGTGCATATTGCAAATTTAACTCTCTTACTCCGGATATCCTAAATTGAACTTTTGCTTCAGTTCCATTAATTTCAAGTACTTTACCTTCACCAAAGCTAGGATGTCGAACCATATCTCCAGCTGCTAGATTGATTTGCGGAATATCATCAAGAAACTCATCATTGTTATGCTGATTGGTTAACTCACCTAGCCCACTAGTTGGAAGCGGGTTTGCAATATTTAGATACTCTTCAGGTATATCTGCAATAAATCGCGACGGCACATTGTGCTGGGTGTTTCCGTATAACAAACGCGATGAAGCATGTAATAGGTATAGTTGTTGCTTGGCGCGGGTCATACCCACATAACACAGTCGACGCTCTTCTTCCAGCTCATCTGGCTCAAATAGTGATCGTGAATGCGGAAACACACCCTCTTCCATCCCAACCATAAACACTACTTCAAATTCCAGCCCTTTGGCTGCGTGCAAAGTCATCATGCTAACTGCCTGACTATCGGGATCGTGCGAATCAATGTCCGAAACTAGCGCAACTTCAGTTAAGAACGTTTCTAAATCCATATCCTGATAGGTCTTAGCAACACCCAAAAGCTCCTGCACATTCTCTACCCGATCTTCGGCCGAAATCGTACCGTCCTGTAAATAATCTATATAGTTTATCCTCTTTATAAGCAAATCCATTAGCTCATAGACGTTAAGGCCTACTTGATTTCGGATATCCATTAAGGCCGCGCCTAAATCCTGCACACCGGTCAGAGCTTTGCCTTTTAATCCCGTGATCTGTTTTGCATTGCTCAATACTTCGATAGGATCAAACTCATTTTTGCCCAGATAATCAAGTACAGTTGCCAAGCTCTTAGCCCCAACCCCACGAGTTGGAATATTTAGTATTCTGCCAAGACTTACAAAGTCATTCGGCTGAAACAATACCCGCATATAAGCCAAGATGTCTTTGACTTCACGTCGGTCGTAGAAACGAGTCCCGCCAATAACCTGATAAGGCAGATTGTAACGCAAAAAACTTTCTTCCAAACTACGAGACTGAGCATTCGTCCTATACAATACAGCAAAGTCGCGTAGCTTTAGCTGAGGATTGCTATTACGTAATCGATCGATGGTCTGGATAATAGTACGTCCTTCTGCAAGCTCATCGTTAACCGATAATACATGCACCCTTTCGCCCAAGCCTAAATCAGTCCAAAGCTTCTTTTGGCTACGACTAAGGTTTTTGGTAATCACCGAGTGAGCTGCATCGAGGATGTGCTGGGTCGATCGGTAGTTCTGCTCTAGTTTAATAACTTTTGAATTAGTATAGTCAGACTCAAAGTTTAAAATATTCTGGTAGTTCGCACCTCGCCATGAATATATACTTTGCCAATCATCACCGACCACACACAGATTATTATGTTTGGCCGCCAATAGCTTAATTAGTTGGTACTGGGAATGGTTTGTGTCTTGGTACTCATCAACCAATATATACTTAAACTGATTTTGGTATCGCTCCAAAACTTCATGCTCGTTTTGCAATAATTTTACCAGCTCCATAATTAAATCATCGAAGTCCATTGCCTTAGATTGACGTAATTCTCGTTGATAGATTGGATAGACATCGGCTGCCACCAACTGCACCCTACTACTGGCCATACTACGATACTTTTCGGGTCCTACCAGCTCATTTTTAGCTGAGCTAATTGCCCATAATATTCCAGATGGCGTAATTGATTTATCATCCACTTGAAGTTTTTTTAGAATCTTTTTTATTAAAGCCTGTGAATCGGCTGTGTCGTAAATCAAAAAGTTACTATTAAAACCAATGCGCTCAGCCTCTCGCCTGAGAATCCTATTTGCGATGGAGTGGAAGGTACCCAAGAATGGCAATGGATTAGCATTAGGCTCATCGTAGCCAAGTAGCTTTGCAACTCTTTGCTTCATCTCACCTGCGGCTTTATTGGTAAAAGTTACTGCCAATATATTGCTTGGCGGAACTTTCTTTTCACCTACCAAATAGGCTATACGATGCGTTAAGGCCTTAGTCTTTCCGCTACCAGCGCCTGCCAACATCAATACTGGCCCTTCGGTTGTTTTAACCGCCTCAGCCTGAGAATCATTTAAATTCGAAAAAATGTCTTTCACTAAAATATTGTACTACGCGCCAAGTTACTTCTGTGCCCGCTCAATACTTTCGGTAATAACTTTTTGGGCAGCAGAGGCGTCACCCCAGCCGTTGAATTTAATATCTACTCCAGACCAATCCTTTTTCCAGTCCTTGTAGTGGGAGTAAAAATGTTCAATAACTTTTGTAAAATTTTCGCCTAAATCCGAGAGGTCTTTGATATGGTCTTTGCTCACATCATCGGCTGGAACACATATCAACTTCTCATCACCTTCGCCATCATCAATCATATATAGTACGCCGATTGGCCGA
>CAYSEY010000019.1:0-10802 GCA_964430405.1 uncultured Candidatus Saccharibacteria bacterium | reverse complement strand
GTTAAAAATTCGTCGACAGCTGCAAATTGCCCAGCGAGACCAATGTTTGCTCGGACACCGTTAGGGTCATTTACTACATCAATTCCATGAACTTTTGCCCAGCCCTTATCTGGCGTTATCAGGGTGCTTAGTACTTTTACTATGGTAGTTTTACCTGCACCATTTGGACCAAGCATACCAAATATTTTACCCTCTTCGGCCTTTAAGCTAACTCCAGCAAGGGCTTTTACCTTGCCGTAGTATTTGTGGAGGCTCTTTAGTTCAAATGCATACTTCATGGCTATACATTATATAGCAATATGCTAATTAATCACTATATTTTTGTATAAATTCAATTATTTCATCATTTATTTGGCCTAGTGCATCATCTTGGTTAATCGAAGACGCATTATCTCCAGGTTGTGTTTTGGAAAATACTCCAAACTGCGTATGGTTTGCTCCTTCGATCGTTACAAACTCCGTGTTATTAGGGAGCTTGTTTCGGCTGCTATTTATTTTGTCGGGGGTACTCAAGCCATCATTACTCGCGGATACACTTAACACGGGTATGTTAAGTGTACTTGCATCACCGTTACAATAGCTTGCCAGTAAGATCAGCCCATTTATGCTGTCTTCATTCTGTTTGGAGTACTCACAGGCTGCGACACCCCCTAGGCTGTGCCCAGCCACAAACCAGTTGGTTAAGTCGCTGTTGTCAGACATTATTTTATTCGATTGTCCGGTGTTGAGTAAGGCAAAGTTGAGGGGACTTTTTATCACAAAAATGGCAATGTTAGCTTCAACTAGCTCGGAATATGCAGCCACATAGGCCCTGGGATCTACAAAAGCCCCCGGGTATATTATTAGCCCAGCAGTAGCCGACGTGGCGGGTCGTATGGCGTAGTAGTCTCCTTGATCGCTAAATTTTATATTTTGACTATCTATGGCTGTTTGATATGCAGTTGTGTCTACTGGTAGCGAGTTGGCCGCAGAATATAAAAAGTAAGAAGAAAATATTAACAAACCTAAAACAACTGCTAATAATATCGAAAATACTAGTATTTTCGATATTGCAGGCCTTTTTGTCGGTCTGCTGGTAACTCTTTTCATTTCAAAATTTCGCGCATTGCCTTTTCGTACAGATCACGCCATCGTCTGGCAACATCTCCTACCATACTGCTGGCGTTCACTTCTTTCCATACATTCGAATCAGCTCGCACTTCTTCTGCTTGCATATCGTCGGCCATCTCCTTTAACAGGTCGGCTGGTATACTACCTTGCTTGGCAAGCTTTTCCTCAAGCTCAGAATCCAAATCTTCGGCACTAACTGCTGTTTCACCCTCTTGTGCAGCCTCGTTGGCCAATCTAGTAAGAGCTTCCTGGTAAATCTCTGGTTGTTGAGTCTTCATATGATGCATCAAATCGGCTAAATATTTTTCATTCTCTGCCTGAACTTCCGCGTCAACTTCGGTGGCGATTGGGTCAGCTTCGGTATTATCATCAACTTCGGCTTCATTACGCGACTCTTCGGCTAAAGCCAGTTCAGCCTGTTCGGCTTCAAGTCGTTTTTGGGCAGCAATTTCTGCCAGTTCGTCATAAATGGTTTTTTCACCCCCCTTTGTTGTGGGCTGTTGTTTGTTGAGTTCTGGGCTTGGGCTCATAGCATAAGTATAATACAACTCACTCAGCTTGACACTGTTGGCTACTAACCTTCGAGTTACTTACTCCAGATAAAGCAGCAACCAAGTCCTGACCAGTAAGTGCGTATCCAAACCCAGCTTCGTTTTGGGCCGAGGCAAATACCATACCAATTACCGTGCCGTCAGCAAGCACTAGCGGCCCTCCAGAGTTACCCTGCACAACGTTGGCGCGCAGTTCATACACATTCCTATCAATCTGATCCTTGCCGTAAATATCATACCCCCGAGCCTCAAGTAGTCGCATTATTCCGGCTGGTTCCGCGTGGAAGTCGCCTCCCCCTGGAAAGCCAAGCACTACTGCTTCTTGGCCTCTCTGATAATCTTTGCTTGATATGTTCAGTACTTTTGCCGATAGCTTAGGGGTTCTTAATATTGCGATATCTGTCTTTGGATCAAAATACACCAATTCCGATCGATGCCTGCCATAGGTATCTACCACCTCAATAGCAGTACTACCAGCAACTACATGGGCATTCGTCATGACCAAGTTTTCTCGCACGATAAATCCTGAGCCTGCCGAAATGATTCCACAGCCAGAGGCTTCTATTCGTACCGTAGATTCCCCAGCAGCAGTAACTGCAGACTGAACGGTTGCTGAGCCTGCCGGTGCTACTGGCGGTGAAAGTTTAGGCGGTGCACCAACGAAGACTTGTGGGAAATCAAGCGGCGTAAACAATGTCCCGATACGAGCAATTATCGTAGGAGAAGATGGTAAGCGTGAGTTTAGTGATTGGATGATAAATGAATTTTGGATTTGTTTATTCAGAGCTAAGAAAGGGCTGTTCGCAAGCATGGCGGCTGTTATCCAGAGCATCCCAAGTGCAACAAAAACACTAAAGATTGCTCCAGCTATGGCATTCGGCTTGGTTAATTTTGTTTCGTGTATTTTTGCATTGAGCTTGTGTCCGATATGCTCGCCAAGTCCAGCCAATAAGGCCGTTATTGAGCCGATTGTGATAAGCATAATAATAAACTTCACAACTGTTGCTGTGAATTGGCCCATTACCCAGGGAGCTACAAGTACCCCAACAAATATTCCAATTACTAACCCTGCTAACGAGAACAGGCCCTGTATAAAGCCGATCTTATACCAACGGTAAACTGCTACTCCAATGAATAAAATGATAAATACATCTAATAAGTTCATATTCACTAGTATAACGGATTGATATATCTTTGGTGACTTAAAAATGCCTGTGCTTGCATTGGCTTGTATGTAGGGTTAAGTTGATAACAATAGTAATAAATAAGGGGGAATAATATGCAACAACAAGTAACAATGCAGATCAACACAAAAACAATGTTTAAGGTCATGGTAGGTATGATGTTGGCTGTACCAGCTGCCATCTTGCTAACACTTGCAGTCTTGGTGCCAAGTATCGCTAAGGCCGATACTAATCAAACTGCTAACTCCAATCCATCATTTAACGTTCCGGCTGGTTATGTACTCGTACCTGCAGGTTCAGGGAGCGTTTGTACAAACGGAACAGGTTCTGGTTCAGGTAGCTCAGCAGTAGCACCGGTAGTATTTAGCACGTTTTTACCAACTAGCTACACCACTACAACTACACAGACACACAACGAAACTAATAATGATTATGAGTACGACTACGAAGATAGCTTTAACACCACAAAGGATTCAAATAATAACAATGGTAGTAACAACACCACCGCTAGCAACAATCCAGTTACTACAGTTGTAACCACCACCACAAATACAGACAATTCTAATAACTCAACAAACAATTCAAACAACACCAATAACTCAACCAACAATTCTAATAACACCAATAACGAAGATGCTGTTATTGTGCGGGTTGTTGATTCGTTCAACGACAACTTTAGCGATAACTTCAGCGACAACACACTATAGCTCTACGATTACCGTAAGCTAGCAAAGTGTTTATTAAAAAAGACCCCGATTGGGGTCTTTTTTAATCACTACCTTTTTTAATGACGTTCTTCAGCTTCTGCCGCTTCGGCCTCTGCTTTGGTAGCATGCACGGTACCTTCTGGATGGTGGGGCGGGCTATAAGTTGTGATAATTTTCATAGATTCATCACCAACAGTAGTAAAGTTGTGTTCGGTTCCGGCCGGAACAAGCACACAATCGCCAGGATTGAACTCACTTTCTTGACCATCAAGATAGACCGTTCCCCTTCCGCTCACCAAGTATAGTACCTGATCATTATCGGTGTGGGTTTCTTTACCGATATCTTCGCCGGGCTTTATGTCCATCACGACTACTTGAGTGTGTTGGCTACTGGCGACAACAGTTCGAAAAGTAGTGTTCTCTTTTGCTGTTTTTTCCAAATCCTTGAGATGCATTAATATTTCCTCCTATTTATATTATACAACTAAAGTAAAATAGAGTTTGTTTTTAAAGCTATTCCATCTATGGAATTAGTTGGTGAAGGCTAATAGTAAGGGCACTTACTAACACTACACCTAGGATCAACATTAGAGTCTGTACACCTGCAAGCTTGCGTTCCTCGTGCTTATGAATGCTAGGAATAATATCGCTGACTGCAATGTATATGAAAAACCCAGCTACCAGCCCGGTTATTATGGCATCCGGAAGTGAGGCTTTTTGACCAATTGAATAGAATATAGCTGCCGCCAATACTGTGACGAGAGCACTTACTAGGTTTACTATCACAACCTTCTTACGGCTTAGCCCCTTGCTTAGTAGTAAACCAAAATCACCGATTTCTTGAGGTATCTCATGGGCGGCAACAGCTATAGTTACAATTATTCCAACTTCTATACTAGTTAAGAAGCCTGCCGCAATCGCCACACCATCGATAAAGTTATGAAGTGTGTCACCAATTATTATTAGTGATGTATTAGGGTCGGTTTTGTGATCTTCATGTTCGTGGTGATGATGGAACCAGCGCAGGAAACGCTCTAGTAAAAAGAATACTAATATTCCGATCATGGTCCAAACTAAGGCTTCACTAGCTTCACCATTTTCACTAGCTTCACCTAGTAGATCGACAAATGCTGCAGCCAATAGAGCCCCAGCCGCAAATGGTGTTGCCAGGGTTGCCAGCTTTACGGCCGACTTTTTGCTTGTAAGTAATATAAAACCGCCAATTAGTGAAAACACACTACCAATTAGTGAAAAGAATATAACTATTCCGAGCTGACTCATGCGTTCTATTATACCAAACCCTAAAATATCGAGACTATTTTGGTATAATAATCGTATTATTATGCGTAATCGTTTTACTAACTTTGGCTGGCTTCTGACAGTTGTTATTGCATTAACACCGGTAGCAATATGGTTATTCACGCAGTCGACGGATTGGAGTACTAGTAAGCTAATCTTCGAGAACCTAGGTAAGTTAGCCGGACTAGCCGGACTATCGCTATTTGCTTGGAATGTTATATTGTCAGCTCGGCTCAAGTTATACGACAAGCTATTTTTAGGCTTAGATAATACCTACCGAGCCCACCATATTATAGGCTGTATAGCGTTCATATTATTACTTATTCACCCGATGATGCTTGTGATGCGATATCTGATCGTTTCTCCAATCTCAGCGTACGAGTTTATTAAGCCTAACTTAGCATCGCCATATAAAATTCTAGGTACCCTCACCCTATCTGCGATGATGTTGATAATGTTTTTGGTGTTGTATGTCAATGTTCGCTACAATCGATTTATCATGCTCCAGAGAATTTTAGGAGCGCTACTATTCTTAGGGGGCATTCACGCTTTGTTTGTGGGTGGGTCAGACATAAATAGCTTGGTAGGCTTACAAATATATATCATTGGGTTGCTATTATTGGCTGCCGGAGTCTATATATACCGTTCTATTTTCCACAAGGGCTTTCATAAGTTTTATGACTACAAGCTGGACCTAGCTACACCTAAAGGTGATGTGACAGAACTGTGCTTGAGTGCCGATGGTGATTCAATAATTCCTCTTCCTGGACAGTTTGCTTTTGTAAAATTTAATACACCAGGTAAGTTAGGTGAAAGTCACCCATTTACCATTAGTGCTCCACCACAAGCAAATAAGTTGCGCTTTAGTATAAAAAATCTAGGTGATTACTCTGCAGACGTTGCCAAGCTTCAGCCCGGGACTACTGCAAAAATCGACGGCCCTTACGGCACATTTAGCAACGTTATTATTAAAAAAGACCGTCAGGTATGGATCGCTGGAGGAATCGGAATTACACCGTTTTTGGCTATGGCTGGGGCACTTAGTGGTGATCAGCAAGTAGACCTATTCTACTCTACTAGAACAAAGGGAGAGGCTGTATATACGGCTGAGCTTCAAAGCCTCGTCAGAGGTAAGGCCAATTTGCGACTACATCTTTTTACTACAGAAGACCAGGGCTTTTTGACCGCAGACTACATATTTAAGGCGAGTCAAAACATTAACAATGCCGCATTCTTGGTGTGTGGCCCACCGGGAATGATGAAGGCAATACGCAAACAGCTAAAATCTAAAGGTGTGGCTGGCCACAATATTCATACCGAGGAGTTTGGTTTAAAATGAAATACTTAGTAGCGGTGTTTATGGCTGTGTACATCCTATTTATGGGCAGCGTATTGGCCGTTGGTTTTATCCAAAAACAAGCCAAAGAGGCTGAGCTAGAAAGCTCAGCGCCAAGCCAGCCAACCCAAGCAACTAACCCACCGGCTGAGCAACCAAGTACTCCATCGCAATCCCCTGAGCCGACCGGTATTACAACAGCAGAGGTTGCTAAGCACAATAAACTCAACGACTGCTGGATTATTATCTCTAAAAATGTCTACGACGTTGGTAAATACTTAGAGCTACACCCTGGTGGTGCAGATGTCATTGTTCCTTTTTGTGGCAAAGACGCCACACAGGCATTTAGTAATCAAGGCGGACGCGGACGACATTCTTCTGTCGCCAATCAAGAACTGCAAAATCATTTAATTGGAACCTTGCAGTAACTAGAACAGTTTAGTGTCGGTTAACTTACCTGCTTCATCGAAATACAGCCATTCACCAACCTGTTGATTGGTCTGGTATTCGCCCTCATCCATTAGCTTGCCATTTTCGTGGTAGCGCTTCCAGCAACCTTCGCGCTTGTTGGTATCGAATTTGCCGACTTGCCATAAGTTACCGTTGCTTCTATAAAACTTCCATGGTCCAGTAGCGCAGTCATTTACAAATCTACCCTGGGCCTTGAGTTTGCCGTTTTTGTGGTAAGTCTTCCATATTCCGTTCTTTTTGCCATCAACGTAGGTACCGGTGCTTTGTAGCTCCCCGTCTTTATAAAAGGTTTCAAATTCGCCATTATTAGGGTGGTCGGAGCTGTTCATAACCTTAATTATACCTTATAAACAGGTTCAGAACGGATTTTGGTGGTCAAAAATATTAAACCGAGCCTGATAATTATTTACTGTTTGTGGCTGGGCGGATTACGTAAGCCACAATTAGTGCGGCGGGGAAGAACACCAGGCTAAATATAAAGAACCAAAAGAAGCTATGGCCTTTACGGGCTGCTACGCGGGCTGGCCAGAACGCAATCGCGATCCATATCATTAAACCAATAAACCACCATATAAAGCCTAGTACACTGTCTGGAAACATTTTATTCTCCTAATTATTACTTAAGTTTACTATACTACTTAATCCCAAAATACCAAATCCCACCCAGTAATTTACTTAGCTTTTGCAGTAAAAACCACCTTGGTCGTAGAGATACCGGCCTTATACATATCACCTACACTAATCCCAATTAGTAACAACATTATTATAGGCAATAAGCCGCCAAAGCTAATACTTCCGGACAATACGCTAGCAAGTATCGCAGCAAGTATATTTATTATTATCGTAATAGCCAGCAATTTGTATAACAGCAGAATGCTTTTAGGTGCCTTGGCAACCAGTACAATTATAGAAATTATAAAATACACTAATCCCAGAATGCTATTTGTGATGCCGGTAAATACAAAAAACGCATTATTTTCATTCCCTGCTATGCCCGCTAGTAATGCCAGTAAACCAAGTCCAGTCATAACGAGGCCTATAATTATCCCTATTATCCCGATTGCCAGTTTTTTACCAGTTGGGTTTGTCGCCTTGGCCACCGGTGGAGCCGGTTGAGCCGCCAGTGGTGCTGATGATTGAGTTTGTGGTACTTCTGATGCTGGTGGTTGGCTAGTGGTTGGTTGACTTGGTGTTGGACTAACTGGTGCTGAAGTATTTTCGGTGTTTGGGTTTTGTGGGTCCATCTGTCTCCTTAAATTATTATGCTTACTATATAGCAATACACTAAATAGATCAAAATGGGTGAAACACCCCAGGACCTTGATTGATCAAGTATCCTGGGGTGTAATCTAGCCGCTGAAGTAGTTAGCTGCCCTTACGATTAGCTTTGCTCGCCGATAGTCCGGACAGTTATATACCAACGCACCATCACTGGCCACAATCAAGAACCCATGGCTGTCAGTAATGATCCATGGCAGCGGATGCTTCTGTACTTGCTCCTGCAGACAGGTATGCCATAGCTTCGGTTCTTGCTGAATTCTTTTTACCAGCAAGTATTCTCGAATTCTAACTATTAGTCCTTTGTGTTTGAGTACATGCCGACCAATCATGCTTTGCCCCCCAGATTGAACAACCTAATGGTATTATATACCTAACTAGAGACTATTTCTTGTCTACGGCTAATACACGAATATGCCACTAATAACTCCATGTATTGTATTTACAATCATAACTATCTAGGCTATTCTTGTTGCATGTTAGTCAAGCGAGCCAAGTTTAATAGTTACTATTTTAGCTTTCACAGTGGCGGCCTGTTTTGTTATTGAACTCAACATTTTAGATAAACAAACTAGCCGCCAACCCAGGCGGCATTTTTAATTAACTTTTAAAGGAATACTATGAACTCAAAATTAGAAGATTTACGAAAACAAATAGATAAATGCGACGAAGAGCTAATTGAGCTATTGCAGAAGAGATTTGCTATTACGTCAAAGGTCGGGCAACTAAAGGCACGATCAAACGTACAAAGTATAGACCCTGCTCGTGAACAACAGCAATTTAAGAGAATCAAAAAACTGGCAGAAAAGAGAAATATTAACCCTGATTTAGCCAGTAAGCTACTGCGTAGTATCATCGATCAGGTTGTTATTGACCATGAAGCCATGAAGCTAAATGCCACCAGTATTTCAGCCCGCGATAAACCCAGTGTCGGTATTATCGGTATGGGAGATTTTGGTCAGCTCTCTGCAAAGCATTTAAATAATGTATGTTCACTCAAATGTTACGACGAGAACCCCAAGCTTAGTAGCCATAAGCTAACCGAAGTTATGAAGTGCGAAGTAGTTATAATTGCAGTTCCCCTATTGGCCATTAAGGTTGTGCTAGAAACCATCAAGCCTTTGCTTAAGCCAAGTACGATACTTGTAGATGTTTGCTCCGTTAAATTAACACCAATTTCAATATACCAACGTACTTTGCCTGGGCATAGCAATGTTGTTTTTGCTCACCCAATGTTTGGTCCTCAATCTGCCGCCAATAGCCTAGTAGGCCACACAATAATATTTTGCAATCAAAATATCGCATCAAAAGTGGTTCAAAAGTTTTGCCAAGAACAATTAGGTCTCCTGGTTGTTAGTATGACCGCCACGGAGCATGATAGTGTTATGGCAAATATGCACGCCATAACTTTCTTTGTTGCCAGAGGCTTAAACAATTTCGGACTAAAGCCAAGTAGGTTCCAGGCACCATCGTTTCAGATGTTGTTGGATCTCGTCGAGCTCGACAAAGCTCAGAGCCAAGAGCTATTTGAGACTGTAGAAAATGGCAACCCAAAAGCACAGCTCGTCAGACAAAGACTAGTAGAAGAACTAAGCAGACTAGATTCAAGCATCTCAAATCACAATATGTAATAGTAATAGTATTGGTATAATAGAATGCATGTTCAAGAAACAGTCTAAGCTACCTAGCTATATCTTTGTTGGATTTCAATTGGCGTTGTTTGTACTGTTGATATTTTTGCCAACTAATCCTAGCTTTAGCCTTACTTACGCAAACATTATTGCCAATACATTATTAATTGGTGGGATTCTAATTTGTTTAGTTGCAATTTGGCAGTTGCGTAATTACTCACTGACAGCACTACCGGCACCAGTAAATAACGCTAAGCTGTTAACTACGGGTTTATATAAGTATGTCCGCCACCCCATTTATACCGGCGTAATTTTAGCTTTTGCCGGGGTAGCACTTGGCTCACAGAATACTATCAAGCTACTACTATGGCTAGCGTTGGTTGTGTTCTTCATTATTAAATCTGGCTACGAAGAAGGTTTGTTAATTAAGCAGTTCTCTGGGTATAAAAAATATCGAAGTACTACGGGGCGCTTTTTGCCAAAACTAAACTAGTGGTGCTGTTTCGTCTGCAGCAGCGGCATCGGTAGCGGCTTGACTAGCAGCTGCAGCATCGGCGGCTGCTTTAGCTTCTTCGGCCTCTGTAGCTTGTCGGTCTAGTTCTGATGCTTCGTTGCGGACTTGGTCGGCCTGATATGTAGCGTCGCTAACCATCCTATCTGCCTCTTCGCGTTTTTGCTGTGCTTCGTACTCAGCATCACTTACTATTTTATCGGCTTCTTCACGCTTCTGCTGGGCTTGGTATTTTAAATCTTCTGGGCTCATATTTCTCCTTTTTTGATGTTTTTAATTATACCATTTACAGCGTTATTGGGCTGGAGTTATGGGTAGTGGTTGGGCACAACTTGAACTGTTGGGCCTACCAGCGAAGCGATCACCAATCCAATTTATGACGCTTGGCGAAATTACTGTTTGAAGCTGGATGTGGTTAACATTAGTCAACCACAGACTGTTTAAGTTGCTACCCGCTTGGCAGGCCCTTTGTATATAAAGCGCGGTGGTATTTGGCAATACTACTGTATCGGTGAGGCTCTCAGCTACCATTAATGGCTGGTTGGGTAGTAAGGTAGGCGCAGTTTGGGCCTGCATTACTGCCTTCCAGCTAGGTACGTCAGCTAGGTTGGTGGTAAAGAATTGTTGACCTAATTTACCGCGCACAATACCAATCAGAGCGGCTTCTTCGATGCAATCTTGGGCAACTTTTTGGTAATTATTAAGGGCTGGTGGAGTTAGTACG